>CBFHXF010000003.1:60759-70746 GCA_965659745.1 Bacteroidia bacterium | reverse complement strand
CAGGATTCGTTCTAAAGAATTTGACCAAACCAAACGATTGAAAATACAACGATAACAATCGCGTCATTTTAGGGCTTCCGGCAAAATAAATTGGCCGTTTTGCTTTGATTTTTCAATACTAATCTATTAATTAGCATCTTAATTTAGCCAAATTGTGAAGATGCGTACAATCTACCAAGAATCCATCGTGAAAAAGACGAAAAATATCTTGCGTTTTGCCCTATTAAGTGTGGTTAGTTCTTTGATGTTTTGGGGCTGTGCTCCAAAATTTGAAGAGGCCAAAACACTTTACGACCAAGGGTATTACGGTCAAGCAGCAGTAACATTCGAAAATGTTTACCGCAATGAAGAAGACAAAGAGAAAAAAGAAATGGCTCTGCTCTTGGCCGCTGAATCCTATCGATTGAATAACAAATACGACCGGGCGTTAAAATTGTACGAACGGGTTTTAAGAAAAGACCCGAACAATACGACCGCATTACTCATGAAAGCCAACATGCTCAAAAAAATGGAAGATTATCGCAAAGCCCTTGGGGCCTACGATGATTATCTAGAGCGAGTACCCGGAGATAGTGAAGTTTTGCAAAGAATGTACGGTTGTGAATTGGCCTTGCGTTGGACGAAAGACAGTTCTTTGTTTCAAGTAAAAGAATTCAAAACGGCTAACTCCAGTGCAAATGACTGGGCCCCCATGGTGGCTTCAAGAAAGGACGATGTTGTATTTTTTGCTTCCGACAGAGAAGGGGGAATGAACAAACGAATTTACAGCGGCACCATGGAACATTGGGCCGATATATGGTACGTTGAAGGAAAAAAAGCACGTAAGAAAAGAGGTCAAAAAGCAGACGTTGAACCTCAAATCGAATGGAATCGACCTGTTTTTTCAAAATCAGCCAGTACCAAATTCAATGAAGGAGGCCTAACCTTCAACCGAAGATTTTCTGAAATGTATATCACCCAATGCGGAGGAACAGACGGAAAATCAGAAAAATGCGCCATTTACCAAATGAAAAAAGTAGGCCCCGATTGGCAAATGGGCGACCCATTAGAAATTTGCAAAGCCGACTCTACCCATAGTTACGGTCACCCCGCTTTAAGTCCCGATGACAAAGTCCTATACTTCTCTTCCGATCGCGAAGGAGGTTACGGTGGTTTTGATATTTGGGCAGTAACTTACAGTCGCCGCTCTCGTTCCTGGGGAAATCCTGTTAACCTAGGTCCCACTATTAACTCACCCGGTGACGAATATTACCCCTATTTCAATTCACACGATAACCGTTTGTACTTCAGCTCTAGCTGGTGGCCCGGTTTAGGAGGGATGGACATGTTCGCCGCCGATCAAACCGACGATATTACCAAGTGGGACAATATGGAAAACCTTCGTGAACCATTGAACTCAGGGGGTGATGATTTTGCTATTACTTTCACTGGTGGAAACGCTAAGAAAGGTTATTTTACGTCTAACAGAGGCAGCCGCCGTAACGACGACGATATTTACGAATTTGATGTACTCCCATTGGTGATTTCCATCCGTGGTGTGGTTACCGATTGTAATACCAATAAACCTCTTGTAGGAGCTACCGTTACCATCACTAATGATAAAGACACTTCTAAAATTATCATGAAGGCTAACGAAAACGGAGAATATCTAGCCGATTTAAATCCTCGCACCAATTACGAAATCACAGCTACCTTCCCAGAATTATATTATTTTGAGAAGCCTCCCGTAAACCGTACCACTCATGGCATTCGTTTTTCGACTCAGTTAGAGCAAGATTTCTGTTTGATTAACCCATTGGATCAAATTTACTCATTGCCTATATTCTACGACTTAGACTCTGCGGCCATCCGTCCAGATGCAGCTAAAGTACTAGATACATTTGCTCAAGAAGTATTAATCCGCTATCCAAGACTAATTGCCGAATTGGGTTCACATACCGACTGTCGCGCATCTGAAGAATACAATACCCGATTGGCGCAACGCCGTGCAGATTCTGCCCGTACCTATTTAATGCGCCGTTGGAATATAGATTCTGCCCGTATCGTTGCTGTAGGTTTTGGAGAAAAGGAACTCATCAACGATTGTAAATGCGAAGGCGCTGAGAAAGCAGGATTCACTCCTTATATAGCGGGAAAAACACGTAAAATGGTTATCGAAAAAGACCGACGTGGAAATGTTATTAGCAGTTATTACGATTCATATAAAGCAAGTGAAATAACTACACTAGAAGGTAAACCTTTTGTGCCTTGCGATGAGTACCAGCACCAACAAAATCGACGTACCACCGTTCGTTTTGCATTTGAAGATAAAAAATCAAGGGTTAAAGTGAATCAAGATGTAGACATGAACAATACCAATAGTGGTTCTTCTACACGTGATTCTGTTGCCAAAATGGATTCTGCCGCTCAAATTGCCGCTGCTAAACCGGCTGTAGATTTAACCTATGCGGTGAAACTTCCTATTACAAAAGACGGTGACCAAATTTCCGTCCCTGTCATGATTCAAGACCTTGAGCCTGCCATGTTAATCATCGACGAAAAAGCACGTGTAAACGTTATTTCTCCCGAATTGGCCGCAGAATGGTATACCAAAAAGCTTATTAAGAAGAAAGATTTCGTAAGCGGTGATAAGTTTAAGGTTGGAAAAGTAAAACTACCCGGAAATCGCTTTACTGTAGATTTAGTAAAAATGGGTCGCTATGAAGTTAATGGAATCCAATTCAAAATTGACGAGCGTGCCAAAGGCCCTACCGTAGGCACACGTGTATTAAGCAAGTATTTCAAATCTGATTCATATAAAACAGAAACTGAATATGTGTTAATTCCAAAACGCGTTCCTCGCGAATGGAAAGCTAAGCCGGTTAAAGAAAAACCACAAAGAACTCCGAAAGGCAAAAAAGCAGCCGATAATACCGACGATTCGGACAATTAAACCGGAAGGAAAGTCCTTAACATAAAAAGGGCCGTCTCCACATGAGACGGCCCTTTTTTATTAATCTTCACCCAAGAGTATAGATTACTTACATATGATAATGCAACCCATCCGATTGATTGTTTAAAGCTACCAATCTGTATGATTATTTCACGCTATCAATCCATATAACGCCCACTAGATTTTTCATTACCCAATACCCTACGTGATTTTCTCTAATTTTATTATTGTACCGCCTCGCGAATGCGAACCAATCGCTCTAGCAAACCCTTCATTTGGGATAAAGGCAACATATTAGCACCGTCAGATTTAGCCTCACTCGGATTTGGATGCGTTTCTACGAATAATCCATCTGCACCCACCGCTATTGCCGCCTTGGCAATAGTCTCTATTAATTGAGGCTTACCCCCCGTTACTCCAGAGGCTTGATTGGGCTGTTGCAAACTGTGGGTAATATCCATAATTACAGGAGCTCCAAATGATTGCATCTCTGGGATGTTCCGGTAATCTACAATCAAATCGGTATACCCAAAAGAATTGCCTCGATCGGTTAACATCACATTATTATTTCCCGATTCTTGACATTTCACCAAGGCATGCTGCATCGCTCCCGCCGCCGCAAATTGTCCCTTTTTTACATTGATCCACTTACCTGTAGCCGAAGCCGCCACTAATAATTCGGTTTGACGAAATAAAAATGCGGGTATTTGTAAAACATCTACGTATTCTGCCGCCATAGCAGCCTCATGCGATTCGTGAATATCGGTTACTACGGGTATTTGAAACTGTTGGCGTACCTCCGCCAATATTTTCAAAGCGTTTTCATCTCCAATACCCGTGAAAGAATCCAACCTAGAGCGGTTGGCCTTCCTATATGACCCCTTAAAAACTAAGGGAATTTTCAATTCCTCACTGATTTTTACTAAATTTTCAGCAATGTTCAAGGCCATATCACGGCCCTCAATGGCACAAGGACCTGCCAGAATAAAAAAGTTATTCGACTCAGTATGTTTTAATAAAGGTATTTGCGGAATCATATTCCACAAAGATAAAACTAATCTACAAACGCCCTTTTAATATCTAAAAAAGGAAAAGGTTTGTTTATTGCCTCGAGCATCGATACCTTCAATTTTCATGCTGCCGCTGCTTCCTTCCATGGCCGCAATCAAATCTTCGGGGTCTTCGTATACCTTGCCATTATATTTCAATATCACAAATCCTTCGCCCAAGCCCATTTGAGAAATGGCACCTCCACGCTTGATGTTCAAAATTCGAATGCCCGAAGCAATCTTATACTTTCCTTTATCGGTTGCATTCAAGGCTTGAAAGTCGGCTCCTAGATATTTGCTGCCCACAACTCCCCGCATCATAAGTTCGCGTTGTGACTTTCCGTCTATCAAATTCAGCTTCAATTTTCGTTCTTTACCTTCATGCAAAATCGTAATAGGTACTTCATAATTGGGCCTTTGATAAGCCAAAAACTCATCATAACTCGACCTGCCATCAATATCCTGATCTCCTATTTTTACAATAAAATCTCCCGCTTTGATACCGGCTTTGTCTGCAGGACCGTCTTCTAATACCGATCTTACTTTTATGGGTTCCTTTTCCAATTTCAGCGATTGCATTTCTTCCGCACTAACCGATGCTACCTCGAAGCCCGTAAAAGCTCTCAGAACCTCGCCTTTTTCAATAAAATCCTTCACTATTTTTTGAACGATATTACTCGGAATTGCAAATCCATAACCCGTATAACTGCCTGTATTCGACTGAATAGCCGTATTAATTCCAACCAATTCCCCTTTTAAATTCACCAAGGCCCCACCAGAATTACCTGGATTGATAGCCGCATCTGTTTGAATGAAACTTTCTATGGGGAATTGATTCTTGACAATATTAATATTTCTGCCTTTCGCACTCACAATTCCAGCGGTTACCGTGCTGGTTAAATTAAACGGATTTCCTACCGCTAACACCCATTCCCCAACGTTCACGCGGTCAGAATTTCCAAAAACAATCGCAGGTAAATCCTTCTTGTCGATTTTGATTAAGGCCAGATCCGAACTCGGATCGGTGCCAATAACCTCGGCTTTATACTCCTTTTTATCCTTATTCAATACCACCGAAATCTGTTCTGCCCCTTGAATCACGTGATTATTGGTTACGATATAACCGTCGGCATTGACAATAACACCACTTCCGGTAGAAGATGCCTTACCCCTGCTTCCAAAAGGATCAAAATCCCAAAACCACCCGAGTGGATTTTCATATCGAACCGTAGAAACCGTCTTTATAAATACAACTGTAGAGGTAGAAATCGCACTTGCTTCTTCAAATGAACTTAATACCATCCCCGACGATGCGACCCGAGTAGGCAGCCCGTCAGATTCGGAAGCGATTTTTAAGGTAGGCGTATTACTACCGGCATTTCTTTGCTGTGTCCAAGAACCTGCATATCCCGCTAAAAATGCTATTAGAACAATTCCAATCCAAGTTGATTTTTTCATAATGCGCAATTTTTCAAACTATAACTGTATGTAAAAAGATCAAAAACTTCCCCCAAAAATAATAAAAAAGGCCCCATATAACAGGGGCCTTTCGACAAATTCAATATAGGTTCGATTGGATTAAACGCCTACTCCAGGAAACCAACCGCGGGCAATACCCGCATCCATGAATGGCCAAGGAATGCGCGATAAAATGAGTAGTAATGCGACCACATACAACCACTTAGCGCTGCTTTTACCGTTTCTAAGGAAAACGCCGCCCATGGTAATTAATACCGTAGCAATAATCATGGTTAAGGTATGTTCTATCACGAAAAAACGCTGCGCCGATGACTTCATAACTTCACCCATGCCGTTAGCCTGAATTAATTTTAAGCCCCAATTACCCATAAACCATTGCGCCAAACCAATGAGTAACATTATATGTGTTACGATGGTTAAAAAACGAGCTTCCTTACCTGCCTTGCCTTGAAAGGAACGGATAATCGTGTAAATCAATAAAATTAAAATTACCCATCGCAATAATGAGTGCATGTGTGTAAGTCCGGTTATCATATTTTTTGTTATTAGGGTTCTACCCGAGCGAAGTTACGCAAAATGCAAAAAAATCTTAAGCGCTTTTTTGCAATTTTCATCAAATGTATCGAATCCCCTCGTTCATAACTTCATTAAAAATTGTATTTTCGTTGTATGATGAAAAAGTGGTTAATTCGCTTTAGTGGCCTTGTAGTAGCAATCTTTATTATCTTATTGGTATTGCCCTTTGCTTTCAAAGGCAAAATTTTAAAAGTAGCTCAAGAAACCGCCTCAGAATCGGTAAATGCTACCATCACATTCGATGAAGATTTGAGCTTAAGTTTGATTCGAAACTTCCCCAACCTTTCCGTTGGGGTAAACAACTTAAAAATTGTAGGCATTGATTCCTTCCAAAAAGATACCCTTTTTCAAGTTGGAAATTTAAGGCTCACCCTCGATATCGCTTCCCTTTTCTCCGATACCGAACCCATAGGCATCAAAAAAATCTATTTAAATGATCCCCGAATCTTTGTTCATGTGCTCAAGAGTGGCCGCGCCAACTACGATATCGTTCCTTACGATAGCACCGCACCGGTGGAACCTGTAGATACGGCCGCCGCTCCTATTTCTCTAAAATTGAATCATATTGAAGTCAAAAATGCCCATATACGCTATAAAGACGTAAGCATGGGCGTAGATTTTGAATCTATTGCTTCCGATTTCGATGCCGATGGCAACTTCGAAAAAGATATTTTCACCCTCGCCAGTCATTACCGCGCCCAAGCCATGAACCTTTCCTATGAAGGAATGACTTTGGTATCGAAAGCCAAATTTGACATGGAAAGTGATATTCAAATGGACTTAGAAAAATTCCGTTTTGGATTCGAACCTTTAAAAGCAAAATTGAATGAACTCCCTGTAGAAATGACAGGATGGGTGCAAATGAACGACGAGAACATGGACATGGACTTGAAAATTGGCGTGCCCAATTCTGAATTCAAATCCTTGCTCTCTGCCATTCCAGGTTGTTATACGTCTGACTTCAATAATGTTAAAGCCTCAGGAAAAATGGCATGTAACATGGCTATAAAAGGCATCATGGATGATCTTAAAATGCCCCAAACCAAAATAGACCTTTCCGTTGAAAACGCCCAATTTCAATATCCCGATTTACCCAAAGCGGTTAGCGGTATAAACGTAGACCTGCATGTTTTAAATGAAGACGGAGATCCAGATCATACCACTGTCGATCTGAAAAATTTCAGTTTATTGCTGGGAAAAGATCCGTTCAAGATGAACTTGTTCACGAAGAATCCCATTTCCAGTCCTTACGCCCGCGGAGAAATTGCCGCCAATCTTACCCTCGACGATTGGAAAGATATGTTGCCTTTAGACTCGGGGGTTAATTTATCAGGAAATGTAAAAGCCGGTTTGGTCTTCGACGGACATTATGCCTCCGTAGAAAAACAAGAATTCGACGATCTTAAGGTTGAAGGAAGCCTTGGTTTATATGGATTCCGTTATGCAGCCCCAGGGTTACTCCTAACCGACATCAAAAACCTCGATATCAAAGCCACACCCAGTGCCTTTATCATCAGTCCCTCATCCATTCGATATGGTTCTTCTTCGGTGGAAATTACAGAAGGCCGACTTAATAACATGTTAGGTTATGCCTTGAATAACGAAACCTTAAGTGGTGCATTGCGAATTAGCAGTCAACGCATCGATCTGAACGAGTGGATGCCCGCAAGCGAAGAAACCTCCCCCGAAACAGAAGTAAGTAGCGATACTGCGGCTCTAACCGCCCCTCAATTACCTGCCAATTTAGATATGGTTTTCCAGGGAAAAATTGGAGAATTGTTATACGGCGATTATCAATTGAAGCAGTGTGAAGCCAAAATTGCCGTTAAAGACGGCCAACTTAATATCGATCCAATCAAAGCTGAAATTTGGGGGAGTCAAATTTCATTTGCCACAAATTATGCCTATTTCGAAGGAGGCAAACCCCAAATTAAGGCCAATTTCTCCCTTCAAAATCTCATACCCAAGAACATAAGTAGCAATTTCAAAATGCTCGATACCTATGCGCCAATTTTAAAAGATTTAGACGCCCCCTTTAATCTAAATATGGACCTTTTAAGTGATTTGGCCGAAGACCTAAGTGTAGATATGCAGAGCGTTTCTGCCGATGGTTTGATGGCGGTAACACAAGCGCAAAACTTGAAATCGCCCGAATGGCTGACACAAGTTTTCGAGCAGTTTAAATGGAATAAAAGTAAGCTCCAAGACGTAAAAATCAAACCTGGCAAGATGGGATTTGCCATCAACGAGGGTAAGTTATCGCTCAAAGACAGCATCCGACTGGATATTTATGAAGGAGCAAAAATGGCTTTCTCCGGAGATGTCGATTTGGCCCAAAACCTAAATTTCAAAGGCTTTTTCTATACCCAAGGCAAAGCAGTTCCCATGTCTATAGTTGGAACCACTACGAGTCCTAAATTGCGCATCGATTGGAAGCAATTAGGCATGAAAGTGGTTGAAGAATACAAAGAGAAGGCCGTAGCAGAAGTAAAAAAAGAAGTGAACAAAGTGGCCGACAAGGCCATCGAAGAAGCCGAAGCTCAAGCCGCTAAATTAAAAGCTGAAGCCAAAGAAAAAGCCGATCAATTGCGCGCTGAGGGTAAAAGTTTAGCCGACAAATCCAGAAAAGAGACCGATAGATTGGTGCAAACAGGACTCGATAAAACCAAAGCGGAGGTAGACGCATTAAAAGCCAAAGCCCGCAATCCTCTAGAGAAAATTGCCGCCGAAAAGGCCGCTAAAAAACTCAATGAGGAAGCCCAAAAGAAGGCCGATAATTTGAGAAAAGAAGGGTATGCGAAAGCCGATAAAATCGAGTCTGAAGCCAATGCAAAAGCCAATGCTTTAGAAAACGAAACCAATACCCGTGCTCAAAAACTCATTGACGACGCTAAAAATAAGCAAGAATCAAACCTCAAATAGCCGTCATTTTTGAGTAACCTATATCACAGAGCTCTAACTTTATTTTGAGCGGGGTGTAGAATAGCCGAAATTTGCAATATGAACAAAATTGGTCTACACCCCGAAAAAAGTGCACTTTTATGCCAAGACTTAAATGGTCTTTTGGCCAACTATATGGTCTTCTATCAAAATTCCCGTGGTTTTCATTGGAACATACGTGGTGAAAAGTTTTTCGAACTGCATCTAAAATTCGAAGAACTATACAACGATTTAATTCTCAAGATTGATGAAATTGCCGAGCGTATTCTCACCCTCGGGGGAATTCCATTGCACACCTTTGAAGATTACATGCAAACCTCTGAAATTAAATCTGCTAAAAATGTTCAACAAGGCGGCGAATGTATAGCACACATTTTACACTCCTTCGAAATCCTTATTATGCAACAAAGAAAAATCCTTACAGCAGCGGCAGACATTGAAGATGAAGGAACTAATGCCTTAATGAGCGATTACATTCGCGAGCAAGAAAAGTTAGTTTGGATGTACGGAGCCTACCTTAACCAACCCTAAATAAATCCAAAACAAAAAACCATTGTTGCATTATTCCGTAAATCTTTTATATTGCATTACGGTTTTATCGTAAATTTGTTAATAATTACTTATGACATCAATTAGATTTGAAGGCCGTAATGGCGAATTCTTCTCAACAATGAGAAATAGAATTAACGAGTATTTCAGTGAAAACAATCTGCAACCCACCGGCAACTGGAAGCTATATTGGAAAACCATTATCCTTTTCAGCGTGCTTATAGGCTGTTACCTTATGATATTAATGTTACACCCAGAGAATAGTTGGATCTATTTAGCCTATGGCATCATGGGTTTGGCTTTCGCAGGCATTGGATTTAACGTAATGCACGATGGGGCTCACGGCAGTTATTCCAAACACACTTGGTTGAATAACATCATGGCGAAATCTCTAAATCTGTTGGGTGGAAGCGCCTTTTTATGGGCAGAGAAACACAACGTGGTTCACCATAGCTTTACGAA
>CBFHXF010000003.1:51124-60660 GCA_965659745.1 Bacteroidia bacterium | reverse complement strand
TATTGACGGTATCGATGACGATATCGACCTATGGCCGCTACTTCGGGTTAATACCGCTAAAAAGAAATTGTGGTTCCACAAATACCAACATATTTATGGCTTGCCATTGTATACCGTTGCCTATTTAGCTTGGATTTACATGCAGGATTTCAAAAAATATTTCAGTGGCAAGGTGGTAGACCGTCCTTTCAAAAACAAGTTAAACACCATGCAGCACATAGAATTTTGGGCGTCTAAAGTGGTTTATTTTGGCATTTTTGTATTAGTTCCAGCCTATTTCATCGGTTTTACAACGGCTATTTTGGGTTATCTATTAATGGCCATTGTAACGGGTATCTGTATTACTATCGTGTTTCAATTGGCACATGTGGTTGAAGACATTCATTTTGTTACAGACAAAGCAGAAGCCGATAATGCCAAAATCGCCATTGATACCATTCACGTTCAGGATGATTGGGCTACCCATCAAATACGTACCACTTCTAATTTCAGTACCAAAAGCAAGTTTTTGACTTGGGCTTTAGGAGGTTTGAATTATCAAGTAGAACACCATTTGTTCCCTAAAATCAGCCATATCCACTACCCAAAAATCAACGAAATCGTAAAGAAAACGTGTGAAGATTTCAATGTTCAGTACAATGAAATTCCCACCTTTTTCCAAGCTGTTCGCTCGCATTTTATGCACTTAAAATTGATTGGTCAAGTGGCTTAAAAAACCATAAACAACTTTAAACAAAAATCCCGCGAGCTAACTAAACTCGCGGGATTTTTTGTTTGATCAAAGCTTTGTTTGACCGAAGCTCAGTATAATACCTCAATTAATGCGATGCCCACAATCCCGCCAAGTGCACCAACACTTCACGTGATTTTTCCATATCCTGAACGCTTACATATTCGTGCTTCCCGTGAAACGCCATTTCTCCTGTAAAGATATTCGGACATGGCAAGCCCATAAAACTCAATCTTGATCCGTCGGTACCCCCTCGTGCACTGCTCAATCTCGGTTCTATACCCGCCATTTCAATAGCCTTAATGGCATACTCCGAAATTGCCGGTGTTAAAACCACCACTTCCTTCATATTGCGATACTGTTCCTCGGTGCTCATTTCCAGGCGCGTTCCAGGATAATCGGCAACCGTAGCCTCGGCAATCGCCTTCAATCGAGCTTCGTGTTCTACTAATTTTGCCGTATCAAAATCACGCACAATAAATTTCACCCACGCATGCTCCGCCACCCCTCCCATCGTTACCGGGTGTACAAACCCTTCACGACCGGATGTGGTTTCTGGACTGAATTCTCCTTTAGGTAAACGGCTCAAGAAATCTCCCGCTACCTTCAACGCATTCACCAATTTCCCTTTGGCATAACCCGGATGGGCAGAAACACCATAGAAATTAACCGTTGCCCCATCGGCGCTGAACGTCTCGTCTTCATAACTGCCTCGCTTACCTGCATCTAGGGTATAACCGTAATCCGCCGCAAGCTTCTCAATATTAACATAGTCTACTCCCCTTCCAATTTCTTCATCAGGGGTAAATAAAATACGTATATCGCCATGTGGCAAACTTGGATTATTACACATAAACTGTACGAAATCCATAATAACGGCCACTCCCGCCTTATCGTCTGCCCCTAACAAGGTAGTTCCCGATGCGGTTATAATATCGTCGCCAATGCGCTCCTTTAAATACGGATGTTGCTGTGTGCTTATTATCTGATTAGGATCGTCGGGAAGTACCAAATCCTGACCCTGATAATTTTTATGAATAATGGGCTTTACATTGGCTCCGGTGCAATCTGGAGATGTATCTACGTGTGCGCAAAAACATATAGTAGGTACTTTTTTGTCTATATTAGACTTCAAAGTGGCATACACATACCCGTATTCATCCATATGCGCATCCCCAAGTCCCATTTCTAATAATTCTGCGACCAATACGCGACTCAGGTCTTTCTGCTTCTCCGTGCTTGGAAAAGTAGTACTATCTGGATCGCTCTGCGTGTCTATTTTGGCGTAATCGCAAAAGCGATCGGCTATGTGTTTATTCATATTGTCTTACTAAATCGGTTAATGACATTTCTAAAGCTTTCGCGGAAATACCGGTAGATTTCGGATTGAATTGATGCACCCGAGCCACAGCACCCGCAATAATTTGACTCACATCTTTGAATATAGCCGTATCGGTCAGTTCTGCATTTTGACTCATCAAATACGCAAAAACCCGAGCCATACCGCAATTGGCAATAAAATCGGGAATAACTGCCATTTGAGAATCGGCTAACTTCGAAATCGGACCCATGAAAATTTCTTTATCGGCAAATGGCACATTGGCTCCACATGAAACCACTTCAATACCCGAATTTACCATGCGTTTCACTTGATCTTCCGTTATCAATCGACTGGCAGCACCAGGGATGAATATCTCCGCCGGCAAATCCCAAATTTTCTCGTTGATTTCCTCAAACGACATCATATTGGGGGCGTTCAATGCATTGCCATCGCGGCTTAAAAATAATGCTACGATTTCATCATGCCCCAAACCTTTAGGATCCAAAATCCCACCATTACGGTCAATGATACCTCCAATCCGAACGCCGTATTTGGTAAGGTAAAATGCCGCTGCCGCCGCTACGTTACCCCAACCTTGTATAATGGCCAACTTATTATTCATAAAGCCACCATAAATTTCGTAGTAATGTCGAACTGCCTCTGCTACACCCCAACCGGTAATCATATCCGCGATGGTATATCCTTTCTCCAATGACGGGGTCAAACGCTCGTCCACAATCGGCAATAATACCCCTTGCTGCAAACGCGAAATCGCCTTCAATCGCTCTTCCGGCGTATACGCCGTATGGTATCCGTTTACAACGCCCTCTTGAGGATGTAACACGTCTAAAGCCGCCGTCATGGGAATTACCTCATGAATTTCATCGACATTTAAATCGCCACCGGTTCCATAATAATGCTTCAAAATAGGCTTTACCGCTTTATACCAACGCTCCAATACGCCTTTTTTGCGCGGATCGGAAGGATCGAAGTTAATACCCGATTTTGCCCCGCCGATCGGCGGACCTGCAATCGTGAATTTTACCTCCATGGTTTTGGCCAAACTCTCTACCTCACGTTGATTCAATCCTTTGCGCATGCGCGTACCTCCACCGGCAGCTCCATTACGCAACGAATTAATGACTACCCAGCCCTCAGCTTCGGTTTCACTGTCTTTCCACGAGAAAACAATATGGGCTTGTTTGTTCTCGAATTTGTCGATTAAAGTTTCTAATTTCACGTTATAATAGCTTCGAAATATCTCCGTCTAAGGAACCTCCAATTACGGAACGACTTGCTCCTGTGGTACTCCCCGATATGTTTGTTATGTTCTTTACCCGCATTGCACCCAACAAGGCAAAAATCATCGCTTCCTTGTATTGTATTAATTGGGTATCAGGCACCACAATTTGGGCATCTGTTTCGGATTTAATATAATCCATCAGTGTTTCGTTAAAAGCCCCACCGCCCGTTACCAATATCTTCAACTCCTCTAAAGGCTTATTTGAATGCGTCTCTAATGCCACCGCAATTTGAGTGGCAATGTGCATCACCAAGGTTTTCATTCGGTCTTCCAACGGACTCTCATCGTAATCGCGCACCAAATGCCAAAACTCCTTGTTAATCCATTCCCTACCCAAGCTCTTTGGCGCCGATTTGCGATAATACGCAATGGCGTTCAATTGCTCCAATAAAGGATATATAATATTACCCGCTTCTGCTATTTGACCACCCTCGTCGTATTTCAATTTACGCTCGCGAGCCAAACGATTCAAAACAATGTTACAAGGTGCTATATCGAACGACAAACGACCCGAATCGGTTTTCAACGACGCATTGCAGAAACCACCTAAGTTTAAGCACACATCGTATTCCGAAAACAACAATTCATCACCCAAAGTCACCAACGGCGCCCCTTGTCCGCCAGCCGCCACATCCGCTCTGCGAAAGTTGCTCACCGTAGGAATTCCACAAGTTCCATACAAAGTAGCTCCATCGCCCACTTGTGCTGTAATCCACTTCTGGGGCTGGTGAAATATCGTATGTCCGTGTGATGCGATCAAATCTATAGTTAAACCTGTTTCTTTCTGGAATGCCAATGCCAATTCCCCCAAATAACGACCGTAAAATACATCTGTTCTGACGTAAACTTCTGGATTTTGGTATTTGAGCTGCGATAATCGCACCCGCCACGTTTCGTTATACGGCAAGGTTATTGCCTTTAGAATTTCAACGTTCCAGCTATCACCGGATTGGTCTACCGAACACAGCGCCAAGTCGATACCGTCCATGCTCGTTCCACTCATAATCCCTAATACATTCATATTTTTACTACAGTTGACCTATCGCAAAAATAAGGATTTATATTAGAAACCCGATTTAACGGGCTTTTTACCTTTTTATTAGCCCAAATTCCTTTCAATTTCACCCCTGAATTTCCTATTTAACACGATTTTCACTAAAATGCAAAAGCAATGGATCGCAAAAAATTCATCAAAACAGGTTTTAGTGCCGCACTCGCAAGCGCCGTTTCTCCCTCTTGGGGGAAGCCCAAGAACGCCGGAGACCCCATGGATACCTATGACGTTTCAAATTGGGAAAAAATCCGACAAGCTTTTCCTTTGAAACAAAACATCAATTTCCTTAATAATGGCACCATGGGAATTACCCCCTATCCCGTTTTAAATGCCATTACCGAATCCTTTACCCATATAGCCGAAAATGGCGCTTACCCGCATCATAACAAGCAACTTGAAACCCAACTGGCAACGCTATTAGGCTGTCTTCCTGAAGAAATAGGCATCACCAAAAATGTGAGTGAAGGCATCAACCACATCGCTTGGGGCATTCCTCTTAAGTCGGGCGATGAAGTACTCATTACCCAGCACGAACACATCGGCGGCTGCGCCGCCTGGATGCGCCGTGCCCAATTAGAAGGCATTCGAGTTACCGCCGTTCCTATCGGTTCCACCCCAGATGAATGCCTTAGCCTCATTGCGCGGTCCATTTCCCCCAAGACAAAAGTCATTGCCGTGCCGCACATACCGTGTACGACCGGACAAGTACTACCCGTGAAAGAAATTTGTGCCTTGGCCCGCGAAAAAGGCCTCATTTCGGTGCTCGATGGCGCCCACCCTTTGGGCATGATACAATTTAATTTACGCGATATCGACTGCGATTATTATGCCGGATGTTTCCATAAATGGATGCTCGGACCTATTGGCAGCGGTTGGATGTACATGAAAAAAGACCTCATCGATAAAACCCGGATTACCCACGTGGCAGCCTATTCCGTGAATGCCTTTGATATGAGTGCGGTACCGCCGCACATGGATATGCCAATTTTAGAAGCCAGTCGATATGCCTACGGATCCTTCTCAGGTCCGCATATCGCCGGTTGCAAAGCCGCCCTCGATTGGTACCAACAAATAGGACCCGCTCGCATCGAAAACCGCATCAAACAACTCAATACGTACCTGCGCAATACATTAGAAGATACCCATGGAAAAGTGAAAATTCTGAATGCGAAAGACCCGTCTTCGCAAGGCGCTCAATTGGGATTCCAAATTACGCCCGAACACACTACCCAAAAAGATCCCAATCAAGGATTTGTGAATTTTGCCCGTAAAAATGGACTAATTTTGCGGTATGTGGGCGAGAATAAGGTCGATTGTGTGCGGGTATCGACGCATTATTACAACAACGAAACCGAAATCGACCGCTTCTTCGAACTCCTAAAAGACTATGCTTGGAACCCCGCAGCCAAGCGATAAACGAAAACCCGAATCGATTGCAATTTTGAAAACCAAAAAGACCATGCTTGGAACCCTGCATCCCATCGATAAACGAAACCCGAATCGATTGCAATTTTGAACACCTAAAAACCATGTCTGAAACGCAGCCCATACCCGATGATTGGACCTCAAAATGGACCGATAACGAGCCATTCGAAATCCACTCCTCCGGCAGTACGGGCAGCCCCAAACCGCATGTCTTATGGCCCGTACTTATTCGTTGGAGTGCCGAACAAACACGCAAACACTTCATACAATCAAGCAGTTTACACCAATTATTGGCACTGCCCTTGGATAAAGTAGGCGGATTCATGCAATGGGCCCGCGCCCAAACTTGGCAATCGCCCATCGATATCACCGCCCCAAGCGCCAATCCGTTACTCAGCTATACCGGTGGCGCCAAAATTACGTCGCTCACCCCCATGCAAATTGAGGGCATTTTGAGCCACCCCGAATCGAGAAAAAAACTTCTCAATTTCGAAAGCATCCTCATTGGTGGCGCGCCCATTTCGGGGGAAACCGAAGAACGGCTTTTACTTGAATTTTCGCATATTCACTGGGTGCACACCTTCGGCATGACCGAAACCTATTCGCATTTTGCGGGTCGCGTGCTCGGCCAAAAAGAATACAGCACCGTAGACAATACCGATTTACTCATGAACGAAATAGGCCTGCAAGTTAAGAATCCCTGTACCGAAAATCAGTGGATGCAAACCCACGATTTGGTAAAGATTACAGCGCCAAATCGCTTCGTTTGGATCGGCAGAAGCGACTTTACCATTAATTCAGGAGGCATCAAGATACAATTAGAAACGGTAGAACGCGAAATACTAACGCAGACCCAATGGCCGGCGAGCGAATTTTTCTGTTGGTGGGAATCGGATTCGATTTTAGGACAAAAATTGGTGCTTTTCGTAAAAAAGGACTTGCCTATTCCCGAAGATTGGCAATTTTCATCTAGGTATTATCAACCCAGACAGGTATACACCCTCGAAAAGCTCGTTTATACCACTACGGGCAAAATTTCGCGCGCTGAGAGTGCCGCGATGGCCGTCAAATAAGGCCGTCATTTTTTGCACAAACCTTCATTTAATAAAAGTATCCGTCGATACTTACTTAAACTCGAGTAACTCTCAACAAGTGACTACACTTGTAACATGATTACAAGTCAAATTAATTATTTCATTCAAAGAAAATACAAGATTGTGGTTTCGATGCTTGTTATCTCGATGTATAGTATTTGGGCAATTTCTAGTGCTTTCAGTAAAACTGAATCTAAGCCTACCTTCAAATCTTCGATTTTAGAAATGGAATTTCCTGAAAAATCAGACAAAAAAGTAATACTAACAGGGGCCTGCGGTATCCTACAATAAGCGACTCAATTAGGTTTACACGCCTCGTTTGGATTGAATCACTTCGGTAGGTGTGGCATTGTAATGCAATTTAAACGTGCGTAGCACCACACTATGAGAACCAAAGCCATGCTCCAAGGCCAATGCCTCTAGCGTATAATTAGAATGTTCTTCACTGAGTAAGCGCGCAATCAAATCTTCCATTCTGCAGTAATTGCGATAATTCACAAACCCCATTTTACTATGATATTTAAAAACATATCGTAAATGTTGGGTAGGAATACGAACCGCTCTTGAAAGTTCATCGAGTCCGAAATTCGGATTCCGAAAAGGATGATTCAGACGAACATAGGTATCTACTTTATCAATCATACGGTCAATATTTTCCTGATTTTGGAATACCCTCTCTCCCAAGGCCGTATTTTCGTGTTCCTTAGATTTAATCCAAACCAAATCTTCCCCTCTGGCATTTAGAATTTTTGGGTTAGTTTCTATATCATTATCTAATTGTAGCTGAGGCATTCCGAACTGCAGTGCCTCATTTTTAATTACGAATAAAAGAATTCCCGAAATAAAAATAGCCCTTATCAACAAAGAAGGTTCTAAATCTAACTTTACCTGAATTCCCAGGAGAATCGAAACAAAACTCTCTAAAAAAAGCATGAATAGCATACTTAAAGGAAAAAGTACAAAAAGGGCCCATTGACCAATTAGTTTTCCATGCGTTCCCAAGAGTTTTCCATTCGAAAAGGCATAAAGCAATAGTTTGAAATTTTTGTATAAATAAAACAGACCCAAGAAGAAAAACGCTACATGCAATAATCTCATAGAGATAATGCCCGGAAACGACCACAACGTGCTCGAATAATCATGGATTACTTTGGGCGCACCTTCGAAAATAAGATTGGGTATCGCTAATGACAAAAATGCCAACAACAAAGGAATAAAATGTATTAATACAAGGTAACCGTCATGTTCGTCATCGTCCAACAGGGATTTTAGATGTAAGTAAACACTTGGCAAAATTGCAAATTGAAAACTCCCTAGGATCATCAAATAGTAACGACCCTCAAAAGGTACGTTCAAATGAAAAATCGATTGAGTGAACATTCGAATAGACAATCCAACCAAAATCAGTCCCAAATATATCTGAGACCGATAATTTCTGAATCCTTTTAAGACGAAATAAGTTCCAAAAGAGAGAGAGGCTACCGATACAAATAAGGATAGATACCCGATGTAATGACTACCCATATAGGTAATAAATTAATCCCGCAAACATACAAAGCATACCTATCCACCTAAGCACAGTGGTTTTGTTGTGAATTTTCAAATATGCTAAGGGCAGGTCAATTTCGTTCATCTTTTTGCGAGCCAGAATCTCGTTAATAGACATGTACAAAAAGATAAGTACGAAATAAAAAAACGCGGGGTTTACTTGTAATTCAAACGCATATATCACCACAAAGTACACAACAAACATGGCAATCAATGTGTAAAGGTTTGTAATTCGGAGCTTCGAAAAATGAGACACGAAACGACCGCGCTCTTCATCTGTTAATAATGCCAAGGCCTTTTCTTGTTGTTTTCTATTGTAAATGGTTAAGAGGAACAGCAGCGCTACCCCACCGAAAAAAGCAATATCTTTCATAAAACGGTCATTGAATAATCAAAGGAACGCTTTTCATTTGGCAAAAGCGCATTAATTCCTTCTTTAGTGGTAAAATTTCCATCGCTGTTTACCGAATCGGCAATTCCCCACCAAGGCTCTAAACATATAAAAGGAGCCCCCGGCTTTCTCCAAATTCCCCAGTAAGGCGCGGGTTCACCCAAAATAGCCAATTCTAACATAGGTTTGCGCTCCTTCCAAATTTGAATAGATGGGATATTTTCATTTTTAAAAACGATGGCATCGTCTTTGAAATAATCGTCGTTTAAATTCAAAATGCCGCCTGCTTCAAATTCGATCATTTCCGAGGCACCTGTGTACAATCCATCTTGTATTAAGTGTCGCGGCATTTTAGTGGCACCTGGAATATGCAGTTGGTAGTTGCTGATACTTTCCTCGATATGAAACCCAGGGTGAGCCCCAAAACTAAAATATAGTGCATCGGCACCTGAATTATAGACGGTATTACGCACCTCTATGGTACTTTCTTTTAATATATATTCTACATCGAAAATAAAATCAAAAGGAAATACTTTTCGAGTTTCTTGATTAGAGATTAAACGCAATAAAGCACTTTCTTGTGTGCTTTCGACAATCTCAAAATCTACGTCGCGAGCAAACCCATGTTGCTTCATTGTATATTCGGTTTCATAAAGGCGATAGGTGTCGT
>CBFHXF010000003.1:4717-51031 GCA_965659745.1 Bacteroidia bacterium | reverse complement strand
GTCGTTTTTGAGCCTACCGACAATCGGAAACAGAATAGGCGAAACCCGATTCCAAAAATCCTCATTTAACTCCCATAGAATATTTCGTGATATAAATCTATCATGCCATTGCATGAGTTGGCCCCCGCTTGTTGAAATTTTTACCAAACTTTGGTGATTCTTCAGTGTAATCATATTTTTTGTAACAAAGTAACATTACTTTTGGAGATAGTACAAAACAGAATCTATGGGTCAGAGTATAACCGCAAAACTAAACGCATTGATCATCGACGATGAGATATCCGGCCGAACCATGATCGAGTATTATTTAAAGGAGTTTGCCGGTGACATTTTCAATAAAATGACGTCCGTTTCCTCATTAAAAGAAGCATTAACTTTTATAGAAAAATCTAAACCCGATATTATTTTTACCGATTACGAATTGCGTAATGAAACGGGATTAATGATTAGCAATCACATTCATGATGATACACCTGTAGTGGTGGTAAGTGCCCACTCGCAATATGCGCTAGAAGCGATCCAAAGCAATGTATTTGACTACTTGTTAAAGCCCTTGAGTGAACCAGAGATTTTGCGATTCAAAGCGCGTTTACAAAAGAAAATTTTGAAAGAGGGAACGGCCACATCTACCCCAAATTTCGACGATCACCTTATTATTAAAGATGCGGGTGAAAATATCATGGTGGCGCATCAAGACATCCTATTTATTGAAGCCGCAGGCGCCTATTCCAAAATTGTAACCGAAGCTAAAAATTTCATTGCATCCAAAACTCTTAAGAGCATTGAAATGCAATTACCTTCTATTTTTATTCGCATTCATCGATCTTATATCGTTCCTTTGAATCAAATTTCGAGCTATTCCAGTCAGATGGTATGTTTAAAAAACGGAAACCAGTTAGCCCTATCAAAAACAGGAAAAAAACTACTGCAGTCGTTTATTTAATCCTTTTTTTTGTTGGGGGAATTTTTTCGTCCCTACATGCACAAGAAATTGAATATGGCCGTGAAATAAACGAATTTAACGGCCTAGTTTCGAACGTAACAAGGGTTACATTTACAGATAACAATGGTGCCGTTTGGGTAGGTACGGATGCAGGCTTGAATGTATTCCCCAATCATAACCAAGCCCACAAAATAATATGCCAACGCACCACATCGACCCAAATTTGGGGCATCTCACAATTGTCGCAACATTTATATGTGGCTACTTTTGATTCCGGACTTTACAAATTCGATTTAAATCAAGGACAGCTGCTAAAGCATTGGAAATCGGAAGAAATGCCGCGCATCCGGAAATTGCGGAAAATCAACGAACAACTTTATGTGATTCACGGCAACGGCGTTACTCAGATTTCCCCCAATATGGATCGCCCCCTTTTTAAATTACCGCTAGAGGGCATGGAGCCAAAAGACTTCCCTATGGATGTGTTTACTATTGGAGGTCGTTTACACGTATGTTTTTATAAAACCAATGCCCCTTACACGTTAACACATGACGGTCGTTGGATGTTGTCGCCCCTCTTCCGCGATGATAAAGATTCCTTGAACCATAAGCATATTCTTTGCGCCAAAGAAATCAATGGAAAAACGTATATCGGATTATTCGACAATAGATACGTGGTATACTCACAAGGTGAGTACCAATATTATCGGTTTACATTCGACCGAAGGAAAGAGTTGGCTGTTTGGGATGTTGATGGAGTGAACGAGCATGTTTATTTCGCCCTAGGCAATAATCTAGATATGAACGATGGATATTTTTGGAAGCACGACCCGGAGGGACCCAAAAAAATCCATTTAGGCCTTTTAGACCAACGAAAATATGCATGGGGCGTACATGTTGATCCCTTTTATAACGGGGTTTGGTTCTCAAGTATTACCCACGGAGTGTATTTCCAACCCCATAGAGAACATTGGATTCGAGTTCCACAAGGATATCATGATATGCGTATTACTGATAATTACATAATAGCCTGGAACTCCTTCGACGTATATATTCGCCGCCGCACTGATAACGATTGGAAAACAATTTCGATCTCAAGTTCCATTATTGATTTAACAGAAATAGACGGTACCCTATATTTCATAAACAGCCAAGAGTTTCTCAGCTATTCTAATCTAAACAACGAGAATAAACTCACTTCAATTATAAAAGGATATTATCAAAATATCGCTCACCATGAAGGTGATATTTATTTGTTTCGTCTTTTTGGCATGGCTGATTTTTATGACGTTAAAAAACATAAAATATACAAAAGTTTCAATCCGAAAGTAGATCGAATTGTGCGATTCGCTCAAAATAAAAATAATTTATTATTACACATAGAAAACTCGGGTTATGTATTATTAGAGAATCAAAAAACAATTCCTCTAAAAACAGATTTAAAGTCGGATATCATCAAAAACAGATTTTTCTTTTGCGAGAACCATCTGATTACTCAAATTGGTAATGAAATTCGAATTTCTACTATCAATAGAATCAGTAAAACCATTACAACCCATACTCAATTTAATGTAGACAGCCTTTTTCCCAGTGTTTCGATTGAATGGGTTAATGCTGTAGATCAATCTTTATGGCTTGGCAATAGTACCCTTGCATTTGAATTTAAAATTCATCCCCAAAATCATTCTCTAATTTATAAAGGGCAGTATTACCTGGGTCAATCGCCCCTTAGTTTTGAACCCATACATCTCTCTAAAGAGTTTTTATATAAAAAGGGCAAAGGAGAGATCATACTTATACCTACCCAACCTGAAAATGCAATTGACTTTCAAACCGAAACAAATATCACACTAAGCGGCTCGGAATTAAACTTTAAAACACTCGTTACCCGATCTTGGGTGGGACAAACATTAACACTAAAAGCCCGAACGGAGCATTATTTATATCAATTTTACGGATCACATTCTATGGAAATTTGGGACTATAAAAAACTCCTAGAGAAAAAATTCATTTCCATACGCACATCCTATATTCTTGACAACTTTCCCCATGGAGTATACAATATGCATTTAGGTTCTTCTAATGGTCTTGCTCACAATTTATTGTTTAGAATTAACGAAACCATTTTCTACAACGTCGGATTTTGGATAATTTTCATAATTACTTTATTTCTTTTGGGGTTTGTGGTGTTTCAATATCAACGCGAAAAACTTTCCTTGAATCAGAAAATCATTGGCTTACAACTCAGTACTCTTAAGGCAAATTTGAATCCCCATTTTATCTTTAACATCATGAATTTGATTCAGTCGTTAATCGTAAAATCCGAAAAAAACAAAGCGCTAAAAGCCACAAGTGAGCTCGCCATGTTAAACCGTCTATTTCTAGAGACCTCTAATAAAGATTTAATTACAGTAGAAGAAGAACTAGATTTCGCGCGAAAATACTTAAACTTAGAAAAAATGCGCTTTGAAGAAGACGCTCAAATTCATTTCGATATTCATATCGATAGTGAAATAGATATTAAAGAATGGTTCGTACCTCCGCTAATTCTACAGCCCTTATTAGAAAATGCGCTAAAACACGGATTTTTCTCTGAGAATATTCCAGAAACGCATATTACTTTAACCATAAGCAATCTAGAACCCCATCAATTACATATTAACATCACCAACCCTTTGTTATTGCGAAAAGGACGAAAACCATTGGGTACAAACCTAGGAATTTCATTAGTTGAAGACCGATTGGCGCTTTTAAATGAACGATATCACTTTGATTACCATGCAAGCTTTAAGGCTTACACCAATTTAAAAGGATTATTTGTGGCGGCCATTACCATTGAAAAGCGAAATATCGCTTGGTTGTATCATAAATCACTAACCTAGTGTATTAATTCTATAGGTAGTAGATTTAAGCCAAGACTTTGGTTTATGTATTTCTATAAATCCAGGCTGCATTCGATTTAGTTCTAATAGATAGGTGCTGCGTTTTAACTTCCTTATGGATTTAGTTAAATGCCGTATGCGTAATGCTACGTCTATTTCAGACTCAGAATAAATTCCTGCTGAAAGCGTGCGGATTTGAGCATAATATGGTTGCTGCATCATAAGTTCATACACCCCAGACCAGCGAACTTCTCCTTCGCGCCTCCATTTTTTGATAGCCACTCCTAAAAACCAAATGCTAAAAATCAAAATCGCTGAAAACAACAAAATCATCCACAAAATACTCCAGGCCCCAAAATCCGATTTAGACCTTAAAGGGGCCATCTTTTCAAATAATGATACCGAGGTACAATACAACTCTAAATAATCCCTAACAGGATAAACAACACGGCCACTCCCTTTGGGAAAAACTAAAATATCATTGCCTTCAATAACCGCAAAATTAGAGTCTAAAGCGTTGCTTCTAGAAATAGTAAATCCTTTAAATAAACTAGGAGCTGTGTGTACGGTATACAAAACAAGGCTTTCTTTATCTATTACATGTAATACGGTTCCCGTATATCCAAAAAATGCATATCTCGAATTTTGATCGTTCCATCCCGGTCGGTAATAATCAAAATGTCGACCGTCATTTAAAATATATTCGCTGGAAACCTTGGTGCGTAAATCAATGATATACGCCCTCCTTGATACTGAATCTATGTTCCGTTCTGGATGTTTCTCAACCGTATAAAAGGCATACAAAGAATCGCCTTTTTGAAACGATAGAGCCGGAAGACCTGTGGGGGGAGTGCCCTTCAAAACTACCAGTTCCCATTCACGTGTATTCCAACTAAAACGCATGAGTTTGCCATGTGTTTGCCAGAAGCCGTATCCCCCAAAAGAGTATATTTCTTCCTTGTAAACAAAAAGTTTACGACTGAAATTATGTCCGTGAAACTCCGAACGATCAATTCGCAAAAAAGTACCCCTGCTTTTGTGATAGGAAAAAATGTAGTGCCTGCCTTGAGGAATAATTAATAGAGAATCGCCCAAAACTAGATATGCCGATTCATTTACATCCAATTGACCATACTTCGAATCAATTTCGCCGTTTGCCTTACGCAATATTTCCGCTATCTCACCCGGTTTGAAATCCGACTTTAACGCACCAAATTGAAAAAGCGCAAAAAGCAAGCAAAGTGTGAATCTTACATTGTGCATCAGAAGGGCTGCAAATATGCTAATTTTTTACCATATTCGGCTGTATCAGAATTCATTCATTAAGGTGTATAATTTGTTTATTTCCAATTCGATTCTATTTTTCAACGTGATTTTCAATCATTGCTCCTAATTGTAAAAGCGCTTTGTGAAAAGGTTTGTATTGATTTTTAAACAAAACTCCGATTAGTTTATAATTCGGTAACATTATCATGTTATTCTCTCGCTTAATTTGTAACACCAAAAAATCATTTATACTACAATGAAAAAACTCATCCTTTTACTAGTTGTTGCTTTTGCCACAGCCTTAAGCTATGCTCAGGTAACCAACTCTTCCATCGGAGGAACCATCACGAAAAATGGGGTTGCCGTGGAAGATGCACAAATTGAGTTGGTTCTTACTACAACCAACGCTAAGTACAAAACCAATACCCGTGTGGGTGGTGGTTACGACATCTTTAACGTTCAAGCGGGCGGTCCTTACACCATGAGTATTGCTGCAGGTGGTGAAAAAACGGTAACTGTAGATAATATCACATTGATATTAGGAGAAAACTTCAAACTCGACCTTGACCTGGCTATCGCCACAGAAAAAATGAGTGAGGTTTCCATCAGAAGTAGCCGCAACTCAGGTACTAAAACAGGGGTTAACTTGAACCTTTCAAAAGAGGATTTGAATACCCTACCTACCATTTCACGTTCTATCGATGATTTTACCAAATTTACGCCTCAAGCCGGTGGTAATAACAGTTTCAACGGTCGCGACGGTCGTTTCAACAACATCACCATCGACGGAGCCAACTTCAATAACAACTTCGGATTGAGTTCTAACAACCTACCTGGTGGCGACGCACAACCTATTTCTTTAGACGCTATCGAAGCCGTTCAGGTAAACGTTTCTCCTTACGACGTGCGTCAAAGTAACTTTACCGGTGCAGGTGTTAACGCCATTACACGTAGCGGTACCAACAAAACAGAAGGTTCGGTTTATACTTTTTTACGTAACGAGTCTCTTAACGGAACAAAAGTAGGCGACATAGACTTAGGTGAACAACCTGCTACTTCTGCCAACATCTTTGGTTTCCGTTTAGGCGGTGCTTTGGTTAAGAACAAAGTGTTTTATTTTGTAAATGCTGAATACGAAAACATCTCAAAGCCAGGTTTACTTTGGAATTCTACGCAACCCGGTGTTGACCCAGCTGATCCTAATACGTCACGCGTATTGAAATCTGATCTTGAGGCCGTAAGCAATCACTTGAAGAGCAAATACGGTTACGAAACTGGTGATTTTGAAGGTTTAGGAAACTTCAACACCCGCAACTACAAAATTTTAGGTCGTATCGATTGGAACATCAACGATATGCACAAATTGAGCGCCCGTTACAACTACGTTAAAAACAATAACGACCAAGCTACCAATGGTACCTCTGCTCCTAACCCACGTTCTTCTTCTAACCGTTGGAGTAACAACGCAATGAGCTACGAGAACTCTTTGTATTCCTTCGAAAATACCGTAGGTTCATTATCTTTAGAATTAAAGAGCAACTTGAACAGCCGCATGAGCAACCAATTATTAGTAACTGCGACTAACATCGTTGATGCACGTGGTTCTGGAAGCGAGCCTTTCCCATTTGTAGATATCAAGAAAGACGGTGACCAATACATCGCCTTTGGTTACGAATTGTTCAGCTGGAATAATAAAGTAGTAAACAATACTTACTCTTTCATCGACAACTTTACCTATAACACCAAGCAGCATACTTTAACTGCAGGTATCGCTTACGACCAAATGTACGTAGGTAACAACTTCATGCGTTATGGTACCAGCTATTACCGCTACGATTCATTGTCTCAGTTCTTAAACGATGAGCAACCCACCGTATTTGCCGCTACTTATGGTTATAACGGAAATAACAATCCTATCGCTGAAATGGGCTTCGGCCAAGCCGCTGCTTACGTTCAAGACGAATACCGTTTGAACCGTCAGTTGAAATTAATCGCAGGTTTGCGTATGGACGCTCCTATCTATTTAACAGATGCCGCTGCGAATCCTGGTTTTTCAGTTTATGCTGACCCTAATACAACTCCTTTCAAAAATGCAGATGGTACAGAAGCGTTTGCTTACGACCCGTCAAAATGGCCTAGTACTTCTTTGTTATGGTCTCCACGTGTAGGTTTCAACTACGATGTTAAAGGCGATAAAACAATGATCGTTCGTGGTGGTACCGGTATCTTCACCGGCCGCTTACCTTTCGTATGGTACACCAACCAAGTTACCAACGCATACGGTTTGCAATCTACAATCACTTTAGATTCAAAAGCTGAATTAGACCAATATGGAATTACCCAGTTTAACCCAGCTTGGGACGGTAATTACAGCAAATTCCCATCTGAGCCTGCCGCTTTGCCAAGCTCTGGTGGATCTTATGCATTAGTAGATCCTTCTTTTAATTTCCCTCAAGTTTGGAGAACCAGCATCGGTTTCGACTATAAATTGCCTTTCGACATTGACTTCACCGCTGATTTCATCTACACGAAGTCTTTGAATGATATCTACCAGTTCGATGCCAATATGGCTCCTTCTGATACTATGTTGTTCGCAGGTACTGCATGGGAACGTGCCGGTTACACTTCTTCTTCAGCTCGTTTCAACAATTCTAAAGTACGTAACGCTATCGTATTAAGCAATACCAACCAAGGTCATGGTATCAGCGCTTCTTTCACATTGAAGAAAGACTTCCACAACGGTTTAGATCTTTTTGTTAGTTATTCTTATAACAACACCATGGATATCACCGCCAACCCAGGTTCTCAAGCCGCTTCTGCTTGGTCAGGTAATGCCATTATAGGTACTGCTTTAGGTCAAAACCAAAACACACCTTACCTTTCTAACTCTCAGTATGCTACTCCTCACCGTGTAGTAGGTGCTATTTCTTACACCAAAGAATACGCTAAAAACTTCGCAACCACTATCACATTGAGCTACGAAGGTTTCAACGCAGGTCGTTTCAACTATGTATACTCTTCTGATATTAACAATGATGGTATTGGTAATAACGATTTGATCTTCATTCACAAGTCTGCTGATATCACTTTCAAAGAATACAAAGCGGGTACAACTACCTTCACTGCCGATGAGCAAGCCAAAGCATGGGATGCATACGTAGATCAAGATGCATACTTGAGCAAAAACGTGGGTAAATTCGCCGACCGTTATGCCGCTTTATTCCCTTGGTTGCACCGCTTCAACTTGGCCATCTATCAAGATGTATTCAAGAAAATTGGCAGCACCAACCACAAGTTACAGTTGAGCGCTAACATCTTAAACATTGGCAACATGATCAACTCTAATTGGGGTATTGCACAACGTTTAACTGTAAACAACGGTGCCGTATTGCGCGCTAATTCCGACGGAACTTACCAGTTCAACGCTGCAGGTGGCGCATTGCCCACTACAACCTTCACCAACCTAACCAGCACCAACACTACTTGGGGTGCACAAATTGGTGTTCGTTACTTATTCTAATTCATTGTTTTAGTTTTCATACCGAAAGGGCGTCCCAAAAAGGCGCCCTTTTTTCTTGGGGGAAATTCTACATGAAAACCCTACAGATTCCCTACCAAATCCCAACCCTTAACCCTAAATTTGTAGCATGTCGGATTCAAAACCCCTGATACTCATAAGCAACGACGATGGCATCACCGCCCCCGGTATTACCGCTTTAATCGACGTTATGAAAGAACTTGGTGACGTAATTGTAGTTGCCCCAGACAAGCCCCAGAGCGCCATGGGTCACGCCATTACCATTAACCACCCCATACGCCTCACCAAAGTCGATATGCACCCAGGTGTTACCGCGTATCAATGCACCGGCACACCAGTAGATTGCGTAAAATTGGCCATCGATCAGGTTCTGCCTCGCCGACCCGATTTAATGGTTTCAGGCATCAATCACGGAGCCAATTCCTCTATTAACGTAATATACTCGGGTACCATGTCGGCCGCCATGGAAGCAGCCATTGACGGAATGACTTCAATCGGATTTTCACTATGTGATTACGCTTGGGATGCCGATTTTGAATCTATCAAACCCCATATCCGCAAAATTGCCAAGGAAACCCTCAAGCGAGGACTCCCCTACGGCACCCTTTTGAATGTGAATATTCCCGTTCCGGAAGATAAAATCATTAAGGGAATTAAAATTTGCCGACAAGCGCAAGCCAAATGGAAGGAAGATTTTGAAGAAAGAAAAGATCCCTTCAATCGATCTTATTACTGGATGACCGGTCAGTTCATCAATATGGACAAAGGTCAGGATACCGATATTTGGGCCTTAGACAACGGGTATGTTTCGGTGGTACCTACCCAATTCGATTTAACCGATCACCAACGCATTGCCTTACTCAACCAATGGAATCTCCATGAAAGCTAAACCCCTACATATTATACTCGGCATGCTCCTTGCCTGTATCAGCTCGCTACTCATTGGCGTGGTGGTGGCACATTTCCAGGGCATACAACCCAAGAATTTCTTATGGGCCGTGTTCAACCTGAGTGTGGCTTATAATACCGCCTTTCAAGTAGGAGTAGCAGCCAATATTGGCGTGTTTTTCCTCCTTTTGAAGCGCGACTCCCTCATATTTTGGGCACGGGGATGGATGGTAGGCACCATGATCGCGGCTACGGTAGCCATTGTGCGCATTGCCGCAGGTTTTTAATTTAGTCACCGGCTTGACCCATTTCCCCCGAAAAAAATGAATGATTTAAACTCCCCAGCCACATTCTTACCCGATTCCTTGTGGGGAAATGAATCTTTGAATGGGAAAAAGGTATTTTTAGTGGCGGGCGAAGCCAGCGGCGACCAACACGGATCTGTTTGGATCCACGCCCTAAAAACCCAATTTCCCGATTGCGAATTATTATGTTGGGGCGGCGATAAAATGCAAGCGGCGGGCGCGAAATTATTGTCGCACTACCGCGACCGCAACATCATGGGATTGGTGGAAGTGCTCAAAAATCTCAAGAAAATAAAGGGCTTCATGAAACAAGCCCAAGCCGATATAGAACGCGAACAACCCGATAAAATCATCTTCATCGACAATCCAGGATTCAACCTGCCTTTGGCCAAATTTGCCCATTCCTTGGGCATTGAAGTCCACTGGTATATCGCACCCAAAGCGTGGGCTTGGAATACGCGGCGCATCAAAACCATGAAACGGGTAATCGACCATCTGTATGTGATTTTCCCCTTTGAAGTCGACTTTTTTGCCTCTTATGGCATGCCATCTGTTTACGTGGGAAATCCAACGAACACGGCGGTAACCGAGTACTTAAAGCAGGCAGCAACTCAAACATTTGAACAAAAAACCATCGCATTATTGCCCGGGTCGAGACCGGCGGAGGTAAGCAGTTTACTGCCGAGTTTTATCAAGGCAGTGCAAATAAGAGAGGGCGAAACGCGAACCAATATTACCATAAAAGTTGCCGGAGCCCCCAGTTTATCGCGAGAATTTTACGAAAAAGTTTTGCAAGAATCGCAACTACATGCTGAAATCGAATTCGATAAAACCTTCGATATTTTGCATGCGGCAGCGCAAAGCGGAGGCTACGCTTTAGTAGCGAGCGGCACCGCCACCTTAGAAACGGCCTTGTTGGGCTGTCCCCAATTGGTGGCCTACAAAGTGAGTCCCCTAACCTTTTTCGTAGGCAAATACCTATTTGGCATAAAGTACGTAAGCTTGGTAAATATATTACTCAAACGCCCGGCTGTTCAAGAGATTTTACAAGACGTAAGTGCTCAGCGATTGTCAAAGGGCATCGGCCATATAGACCCCGAAGGAACCAAAATTCAAAACGAGTTGCGATCGCAATTTGAGGCGTAAAACCTTGCAAATTGGCAATGACATTGACAGATTGCAAGGTTATTGTTATATAGAGATTTATTTAATAGTGATACACAATCATTAAATCACAACAAATTGTCTTACCAGCGGATGGATTGCATGATTCATAAAAAATTCTCAGCACCACAGGCACTGAGAATTAAAGAAAGGGCCAAATAAAAACCAATGATTAGGCCTTCACGTATTCGGCAAACTCGTTGTAATAGGTTTCCATCGGATACATCACCATATCATAAACATCCGCTAAGAAAGCAGCGTTAACCGTTGTTTCAAAAGCCAACGGCATTACCAATCGATAGTAAATATTACCGGTTTCTGGGGAAATGCCTAATGAACCCAAGGGAAGTTTGAAATTGGTTTCTATTAATTTCTCCGAAATAAAAGAGGTATTGCTCTCGTTCGCCTTTAAGTTATACTCCCAATAGATTTGAACAAACACAGAACCGTCTAAGTCATCTCCCATTGGAAAAACGGTCAAATTCAATGCCCAATCTTTGAGTTCGGGCTTATCATCTTGACTGAATGGGTAAACCAACAACACTTTAAAAGGCAGTTCATTGAATTCTTCAATAAATTGAGCGTTATATCCCAATTTAAGGGTCTCCTTTTGGATAATTTCTAAGGTATTTTCTTCGTTTAACATATTATTAATGATTAGAATTCTCTTTGAACTAAGGCTTTATACAACATAGTTATTTGAGTTTGCTGCTTGTTATTAGCTCTATATAACGCAGCGGGCTCAACCCCAAGCGCTTGAATATAACCCTCTAATTGGGCGGCTCTCTGATCAAACTTAGCACCTTCAAGAACAGACAAACCCTGAATCTGCGTAAGCAGGGTATTTATCTGTTTCATGCGGTAATCTTGCTTGGCGGCGGTCGATTTACTCGGGTCAAATCCACTGGTAATCATATCACTTTCTCCTTTTGCTTGTTTTCTCGCCTGACGGTCTCTGCCTGCTTGCTTTGCTAATCGAGCAGCTGGCAAGCCAACTTTTACAGTAGCGGCAGCCGTTTTCAAGCCCGCACCTGCAATGGCACCCGCACCCGTTAAATTGGCAATAGAACCGGCTAAATTAGCAAATTCAGCAACTAATAAGATAGAATTACGCACTACCCTCTTTTTATTGGCTTCTGCGATTTCACCGACAAGTGCAAATTCCAATGCTTCCGGATGGGCATTTTGTACTTTATTTTTTTCAACCTCAATTACATTTATCTGCGCTGTCATAGAGCTGATACGCGCATCTATTCGTGTCTTCTCAGTTGTTAGTTTATCTTTCTCCGAATCACCACCAAAAAAACCCTTAGATGTTCCTGCCTTAGCTATATCCAAAGCAAGTTGTATAGATCTTTTTTGATCATCGTCAATTACACTTTTTAGGTTAGATATTTTCGCTTCTTTCAATCGAATATCTTCTGCTTGTGCATCAACACCTACATTGTCTTTCTTTTGCTTTTCACGTTCGGCAGCCATATTCTTATACTCTTGGTAAGACACTACCAAATAATATCCCTCTTTAATTATGTTTATAGCGGCAAGTGCTATATCCAATCCGGGAATAGCCTGTGCAATTCCGCTATCTGCTGTTCCACCTAAAGCATCCCTAACTCCATTTATGGTACTAAGAACACTTTTTGCAGACTCTAACATATTCGTAGCCACAGCCACCCCTTCTACCGCTTTCTCCTTCTTGGTTGACTCTCCGCGCTCTTTTACTAACTTCACAATTCCTTTCATCGATAGAAAGGCGCTTTTTATAGCCCCAATTGCATCTGCCACACCACCAGCCCACTTTCCTGTTCCATCAGCATTAGTTTTGGCACTAGAGCCATCAGCTGCAACTTCTTTGGTAAAACCAGAGCCTGACTTAACCGTATCCGCCCCACCTTTAACGCCAGTCAACCCTGCTTCCACTTTATCCAAGAAGTCTTTGTCTGGACTAAACATAGTCTGTAGTGAAAGAGCCATATCCTTAATCCCGGCAAAAGTACCCGTAACCCCTGTAGTTACAGCCATGCCCGTCATGTTGTTCTTCACTGTATCAGATAATGCATCTTCTGCCTTTCCGTTGGCCTTATTTACCGCTTTATAACCATCACCGAATCCACTGTTTGCATCTCCCAATAAACCAGCAGTATTGCCGCCTGAATCTATTGCTTGGGCCGTTTTTGATTGATCATCACCCGTATCTCGACCTGCAGACGTATTACCTGCTACGCTTGTCATTTGGGTTTTTTTAGCCTCTCTTGCAACTCCCCGCTCTCCTGCTGCTTTTGTCATTACTTGACTCCCAATAAGAGCAGCTCCAGCAGCTTTGAACTTATTTGGACCTTTTGGCGCTGCAACAGATGTGGTTGAGGTACCCGCTTGCCCTGCGGTACTTGCCGGTGTATTGGAAGCCGTAGTAGACGATTGACCTTGAGAAGCCACACTTGTTGACATAGCCGCCGCTAGTGAACCTGTACTTTTAGGTTCCTCCATGGTTTGGGTGGGAGGTGGAACCGCTTTTGGAAGTTCTACTTGGGTTAGTAACTCAGAATCTTTTGGCATAGTGGTAAATGTTTATTTCTAAAACGGTACTTCGTAACGTTTAAATGATTGTAGTTACAAAAGAAAAGCCAACACCCCTATTATTCTCCATTCAATTATTCGGATGTGGAAAACTTCAAGGTCTCATAACTATATTAATTCTTCCTCAATTCTTCTGCGATAGCCTCCTCTAATGTTTTTAAACGAATTATTCCACTTTGGGCTCCCAATTCTCTAAGAATAATTTGTTTTACGATATTCACAATTTGACCGCCTACAAGCTTATGTTCCTTCGAAATTAATCGCAAATCAACATCATCGGCCAAAGGCAGCGTGTCCGCTAATGCTTTTTTCCATAAATCCAATCGATATTCAAAATCGGGCGCCTCAAAATAAATCATTTTTTGGAACCTCCTTAAAAACGCTTCATCGATGGAACTTTTTAGATTCGTTGCTAATATGACTACCCCAGGGTGGTCTTCCATACGCTGAAGCAGGAATCCTACCTGCTGGTTTCCGTAACGCTCGTTTGACTGTCCCGATTGTGAGCGTTTACCAAAGAGCGATTCGCCCTCGTCAAAAAACAAAATCCAATTCTTATTCCGCGCCTGTTTGAATAAATTATCGATGTTCTTCTCCGTTTCCCCTATATACTTCGAACTCAATTGTGACAAATCAATCCGGTAAACATCGCGATCATATTTCTTTCCAATTAAACCGGCAACAAGGGTTTTACCTGTACCCGATGGACCGTAAAAAACCACCTTATATCCTTCTTTGATTTTTCTGCCCAAACCCATTTCACCAAACAGCCTTTCTTCGTACTCTAACCACAATTCTATGTCTCTAATTTCTTTTATCAATTCTTTTGATACCACCAAATCCGACCATTCCATATTTGTTTTCACTAAGGAAGCAGGAAACTGACTCGAATAATTGGGTTTGGTAGCCACACCCTTGGAAAAAATTTCCATATAATCACTGCTCAAAGAAAAAGGTTGAAACGTAATCGGTAATCCTGGCTCCTTATATTCAAACAATAATACTCCCTTTTCAAAAAGCCAATGTTCTTGATTCAAACAATTCAAAACCAACATACGTTCCTCAACGGAGCCATTCGTTAGCAAAAAAATCGCCGTTTCGCCCGTAGGTACAAATGGAGTTTGCGCCGTTCCAATAATTCCCCCGAGACGTGTTTCTGTATAATTGTAATCTTTGGCCGCCTTTAATAGCGGATCAAATATTCTCGGCTTGAAAAAAAGCGCCAACCCAATTACAATTAAGCCACGTTCTACGGCGCTTGGATTCCAAATATGCAAATTATCGCTGTAAAAACCTCCTTTGGGTATAATGGGAGGTAAGATTTCACCTTGATTCTCGATTCTATCAATTAGGTCTTCTGATGCATTGCCCAACTGATATTGAATGAGGTTTTCAAGCCAAAGCAAATCGGTTTCTATGTCGATGGTGAAGGTGGCTTGTGCTGTCATAGTTCAAATTCTATGGTATAAGAGATATTATCGTGACCCCAAATTTAACTGGAAATTCGCCATTTTAAAGTGTCAAATCTTGCAAGAAAGTATCCTATTCATGTACTATCATCAAATATAACATGGTTATGTCACATAAATCCCATAGCCTTGTACTTATTTGTAACTTCAATATACTATGAATCCTGATCGCTTCTTCAAACAAATGGAATTACGCACCGAACGCGAACTCTATCGCAAGAGTTTTCGTGCCGTACTCGATTCGCAAGATTCGTTGATGAAGAAGTTCCAAAACAACAAACGCGAGCAGCGCAAACAAGGCTTTGCCCGCGAAGTAAAATGGTTCTTCCTTTCTTTACTTTTAGCACCCGTACTGGCGTTTGTTTTTTATTACCTCTTCGCGAATATCATCCCCGATCAACTCATCGATCTGGCTATCTACTTCGATGGAATCGAAACCCTCTTTTTTGTGATACTCGGTTTTTGTTTTTTGAGTATTTACCTCACGCGACTCATCCTTTGGGCCCTTAAAAAATAGCATTCTATGGTTTACGATGTACTTAAAGCCCTTTGTGACGAACTCAATAACCAACTTAAATACCAAACCAATATCGCAGAAGACGTTTTGGTATTATCCAATCTCGTAGACATGAGTGGGGCGAAAGCCTTGCAAACCGACAATCAAATACATCTGCAATTGGTGCGCATTGAAGAAGACCGCACCCTAAACAGAGCCGGTGGCTTTCGAGGCCTACCCATGGAGTCGGGACCGCGACTCTTTCATGCTTATGTTGTATTCGCTGCTAATTTTTCAGGCAAACAATATCCATTAGGACTCGATTATATCAACCGTGTGCTCAATTACTTCGTTGCCAATCCCATTCTAAACCCATCTAATATCAGCGACCTTCCCAGTCAAATAGATTCCCTCGCTGTAGAACTTAAAAATTTGGAAGAGCGCGAACTAAGTAATCTATGGGGCGCTTTGGGATCCAAATTACTACCCCATCTGTACTACAAGATTTCACTTATACCTGTGTTCAAAGAAAGTGGTTTTGAACGCAGCACCCCGGCTATTTCCGGAATAGGCCCCAATTTACAGCGTAAATGAGATATATTCCTTGGCTCCATATAGAAAGCACACATCCTGTATTTCGCTCAGGCTATATGGATTGTTTGGCATTTTTCCCAAGTGAAAACTCGCAAACGTGGTTGCGCAATCATCGATGCATCTGGAAAATGTCGCAAAATCGACTCACTATTTCTATCGAAGAAGATCCGAAAAATCCCGGACAACCCTTCATCGTACCCTCTCCTTCCGCCATTGAGCTCTCTGTATATATAGGAATCAACGATCTTAATTATGCCCTTTACACCGAAATCGACGATTCCCCCATTCACTATACCCAACATCATTATTACACCGATATACTTGGAACGGAAAGTATCAATCAAGAAATATTACTAAATCATTCTGAAATAAGGGAGAAGGTTAAAGCCATAGCACTTCCTAAACCCTACCAGAAAATGGGGGTTTTGCATATTTTAATTGCTAAACCTCAAGCGTTTTTCTCACAATTAAAAATTAAGTCTGCACACCAAATTAGATTTCTTTGCGAAGAGAAAAAGTATCAAATTTGTTATGTAGTAAAACACAGTCATCCACCCGAAGGAATGCCCACAAGTGTACACGAAGAAGATGATAAGGTGCACTTCAACGAATTAGAGGTGGAAAACGACGATTACCTGTTTTTGATATCCAAACAAGAAGTACAACTGTCTGCACTTTCAGACTTAAATTGCTATTGCAAAGGAACTTACAACGGGGAAGAATCGGCAAGATTAAAATGCAAAGCCAATAAATTTTCGCTCCACGATCTCACAACTCATCCTACTTATCCACACAAGTATATTTTATTAAGAGAAATCAAATACTGATGGTCTAGATTTGCCATAGATCATAAAAATTTAGTATAACCAAATAATAATTTAAACAAATGGCAAATTACAAAACTCCGGGTGTGTATGTAGAAGAAATCTCTACTTTACCTCCTTCCGTTGGCCAGGTACCAACTGCCGTACCTGCTTTCGTGGGCTACACCCAAAAAGCAATTAAAGGTGGCGCGAGTGTGAAACACGAAGCGGTGCACATCACTTCTATGTTAGATTACGTAGACTTTTTTGGCGGTGGTTACATCCCCCAAGAAATTAACGTAAACCTTAACAGCTCACTTCAAGTAGAAGGCATTAAGCTTGACAAACAATTTTTCATGTACGATACCGTACGTTTGTTTTTCTCTAACGGCGGTGGCGAATGTTACATCGTTTCTGTAGGTGATTACAACGACGATATCGAATACGATGCCTTACAAGAAGGCATGAACGCCGTAAAACGCGAAAACCAACCTACGATTTTAGCAAGTCCAGACGCCGTGCTTTTGAAAAAGGCCGACGAATGTTACAGCTTGCAACAACAAATGTTGATGCAATGTGCTGAAATGCAGAACCGCTTTGCCATTTTAGACGTTTTCGAAGGATTTGTAAACCGCAAAGACAAAGACATCGTATTGAATTTCAGAAACGGTGTTGGGGTTAACAACCTAAAATATGGTGCTGCCTACTACCCATGGGTGTACAATGCATTGCCACACAAATACAATCACGAAACCATCAAAATTCAAGTTAATGGTGAAGACAAGCGTTTAGAGGAAATCTGTTCGCACCCTATCTCTGTTAAAAACTTGAACATGTCGGTAATTGACCATGCACGTGTTAAAGAATTTTCAACCGAAAAGAACTACAAATCAGGTTTAACTGATTTGTTAGACAATATCAGCGGAGAAGAAGCCAACTACGCAGGAGCAACGACTTACTTAGGTGAGCAGTTCAAAGCCCTTTACGATTTCGCTACTTCTTTCTTTAACAGTGCCGCTATTTCTAACGAAATGGGTGTTAAAGTAAACGCAAGTTCTAAGTTCTCTACCTTGCTTAAAACTTTCGCTAGCTTCGATGCTGCTGTAGGTGCAGGTGCATTTGCTGCCGATCAATATCCTACTTTAGATTTGGGAGAAGCCGTTCCAATGCCCGCCATTGCTAATGCAGAAGGCGATTCTATGAAGAACAAAATCACCAAAGACACTGCTTATTTAATCGGTGCTGAATTGCGCTCTGTATTGGATAGCATTTTGGAAGATGCCGAATCTATCAAAGTAAACTTGGGTAAAATTGCTTACGATTACAACCCATTGTTGCAGAATATCGTTAACGAAATTTACAAAGAGTTATCCAAAATTACCCCTTCAGGTGCTATCGCCGGTGTTTACGCCATGGTAGACAGTCAGCGCGGTGTTTGGAAAGCCCCTGCGAACGTAAGTTTAGCTGGAGTTTCACGCCCTATCGTAAAGATCGACGATCGTGCACAAGAAGATTTGAACGTAGATGTAATTAGCGGTAAAAGCGTTAATGCCATCCGTTCTTTCACTGGAAAAGGAACCTTAGTTTGGGGAGCTCGTACTTTGTCGGGTAACGACAACGAATGGCGCTATGTACCCGTACGTCGTTTCTTCAATATGGTTGAAGACAGCGTTCGTAACGCAACTGGCTGGGCCGTATTCGAACCTAACGATGCGTCTACCTGGATCCGCGTAAAAGCCATGATTGAGAACTACCTTACCAATTTATGGAAAGCCGGAGCAATGGCAGGTGCCAGCGCCGACCAAGCTTTCTTCGTAAACATCGGTATGGGAACAACCATGTCTAGCGTAGATATTTTAGAAGGCCGTATGAATATCGAAATCGGTATGGCTGTTGTTCGTCCTGCGGAGTTCATCGTATTGAAGTTCTCTCACAAATTACAAGAATCCTAAGTCTAACCTCAACATTTAAAAAACGTTAAAAAAATATAGTTATGGCAGATCCAAATTATCCATTACCAAGGTTTCACTTTAGAGTGACCTTCGACAGCACGGTGATCAACTGTAGCGAAGTAACCGGACTGAACACCGAACTTGATGTAATCGAGTATCGCGATGGAGCCAGCGTACTTTTCAGCACCCAAAAAATGTCCGGATTGAGAAAATTCGGTGATATCGTGATTAAGAAAGGCGTTTTCGCCAGCGACCAAGCCTATTGGGATTGGTACAATTCAGTAGAAATGAATACGCCTTTGCGTAAAACCGTTACTATCGAATTGCTAGACGAAACACATTCTCCAATCATGACATGGGCATTGACCAATGCATGGCCTAAGAAAGTGGAAAACCCCGATCTAAAGTCAGACGCCAGCGAAGTAGCGGTAGAGTCTATCACTTTAGTTCACGAAGGTTTATCATTAGCATAATCGCAATTTAAATGAGTGCGATCGACCTTCCCTTAATAGGTTTCCACTTTAGAGTCGATTTTATTTTAACCAAAAAATCAAAATCACTCGAAGGCCGTTTCCAAAAGATAGACGGACTGAAAAAAGAATGGGAATTCGAAAAAAAGATGGAAGGCGAAAACACCGTGGAAGTTAAGTCCCCCCTTCGCACAAAAGAGGGAAACCTCACCCTGCGAAGGGGACTTATCGTTCCAAGTAAAAAGAACAGCCCCAGTGGATTTTTTGATCTGTTGGCGTGGTTCGAAGAAAACATCAACGAAAATCGCCGGATTCCCATACCCATGGTAGTTACGGCACTCAATGCCAACCACGATCCGGAACAATCGTGGTTTTTTTATAATACCTATCCCATTTCTTGGTCAACCTCCGGCTTCGACGCCATGAATGGAAGTTCCATCATTATGGAAGAAGTGGTACTCAATTACGATACCTTCAAACAGGTTGACACGAGTGGAATGAAAACTTCCGGTATTTATCAAACCGCGGTTAAAGAGCTCAAACTTTAATCCCTATTAATCCCTTTACTCATGACAGAAATCAAGAAATTGGTCATAAAAGCTTCGTTAACTCCAAGCATTCAAACTTCCCAAAATGATGAAAAAGGGAAAAAAATCATAAAACCAGAAGAACTTGAGGAAAAACTGTCCGATTTAAAGGTCGAAATCGCCGATTTGGTAGACAAAAAAATTGAACAATACCATAGAAAACAGAATAAACATTAATTTCGGGAAGAATGTCGGAAACAAACTTCAACTTCTTTGAAATTGCGGCTTATGAAGACGTAGATTGCAGTAAGGCTGTAAAGCCCCAAAAAGGTTCTACCGTTTTTGATAGCAAGGTAATGATGTACCGCTTTCCCTTTAATCCAAGCTCTCTCAAAGTCGGAACTGCCAATAATTATAATCTATCACAACCATTCGGATACTCAGGTATCAATCCCAAATATATTGCCACTAAACCCCGTTTGGTTAACGTAGAATTTGTTATCGACCCTTCGGCAGAACCATTATATACCTACACCGAAGATACGGGCATACCCGTTAAAGAAACTAAAAAAACGCTCGCCGAACGTATGGAGATATTTGAGGCTCTGGTGGGCTATAATTCATCTTCTCACCGACCCAATTATTTGAAATTATCTTGGGGAACTACCTTGAAAATGAACTCCACCCTAAAAGAATTTCATGTCATTTATGGTAGATTCAACGACAAAGGAGAACCAACCCGCGCCAATATTCAAGCCGAATTTATTGAAGTCATTTCCGCCAAAAAAATGTTAGCCGCACAAGGCCGACAATCGCCCGATATCAGTCATATGATTGAAGTTCAAGAAGGCGATACGCTGCCCCATCTGTGCGAAAACATCTATGGCGATAAAAAATATTATGTAGAAATCGCCAAACTTAACGGCATAAAATCGCTACGAAAACTCACCCCTGGAACGCAATTATACTTCCCACCGCTAAAGTAATATGACTGCCGCTATTAAAGATAACGAAACCGTTACCGTTGAACTCAGCATTAAAGGCAAAGTCTCTAAACTTTCGCCCCATGTGCAGGAAATTCGCGTAGAAAAAAGAATCAATAAAATTGCACGTGCCACCATTTCTATCAACGACGGCGATGTATCGGAACAAAAATTCTCGCTCTTTGAAGAAAACACCTTCAATGTGGGCGACGATATTATTATCAAAGCCGGTGGCGATCCTAAAAGTTTAAAACAAATCTATAAGGGTACCATTGCCGGAGTTTCTACCCAAATCGTTCATAAGAAAAGCCTCGTAAATATAGAATGCCTCGACAAAGCCATCGGCATGACCAAAGGCAGAAAAACCGATGTCTTCCTCAAGAAAAAAGACGATGCCATAATAAAAGAACTCATTGCGAAAACTACCGGACTTACCCCTAAGGTAGATGCTTGTACCATAACCCACGAAAAACTCGTGCAATATGGAATTTCGGATTGGGATTTTATGCTTATGCGGGCAGATGCCAACGGACTTCTGGTATGTAATTCCGATGCCGAAGTAGCCGTGAAAGAACCCAAACTTTCAGCTGCTGCCACCGCTACATACTCCTACGGTAAAGATGTTTTAGCATTTGAATCGCTTACTTCGGGCGAGTTTACCATCGCCAAATTTGCCGAAACCCATTGGGATTTCAAATCTGCCACCGTGAAAACAGGCAAATCGAGCGAAAGCAGCAAATTGGCAACCCCCACAGCCCTGCCCTTTACTAAAATCCAGGCATTTGCCAAACCCGCCGATGATACCGGTATCACGACTACCGGCATTCAAAATGCCAATCAGTTTAAAGAAGTATTAAACGCCAAAGTAATTCGATCCTATCTGGCTTCTCAAAGAGGATCTGTTACCGTTCCGGGCGATACAACCCCTGTTTTGGCCGATATTATCGAAGTAAAAGGCTTAGGAAAATTGGCAGGAAAGTTCTTCGTTTCAGGAATTGAACATCAAATTTTTGACGGCCAGTTCACGACCCTGCTCGAATTTGGAATGGACGAAAAAACCCATTTCGAGAAACATCCCTATATACACAACGATAGTATTGCTTCCTACGTAGGTTTTGCCCATGGCTTGCAACTTGGAGAGGTTACCAAATTAGATGGCGACCCCGAAGGACAGCAACGCATTCAAGTGAAATTACCCGTTTTTGGCTCCGATGCCCTCTTTTGGGCCCGTTTAACCTTCCCCGATGCTGGAAAAAACAGAGGTATTTTCTTCGTGCCCGAAAAAGGCGATGAAGTAGTGGTGTCGTTTCTCGATGGCGACCCAGCCCAACCGGTTATCTTAGGAACCCTGTATAATAAATCCAATACGTCCCCAGAAAAAATTACGGCTACTAACGATAAACGTATCATACAATCTAAGAAAAAAGTCATTATTGAATTTGACGATACCAAAAAGAATCTTACCCTGAAAACGCCTGGAGGAAATTCCATCCTTATGGACGATGCCAAAGGCATTACCATTAAAGATAAAAATGGAAATTCTATTGAGTTGGGAAGTGCCGGTATCACCCTTAAAACCATGAAAGAGGTGTCGTTAAAAGCCACCAAAGGAATTAAAATTACCGCCGATGCAGGTCCGGTTAAAATTGCAGGGCTGCAAATCGATGGACAAGCAAAGACCACACTTAAGCTCGCCGGAAAAGCCACGGCAGAAGTTTCTGCATCAGGAATCATGACAATTAAAGGCGCTCTTGTAAAAATAAATTAACTTCGAACCATGCCACCAGCAGCCAGAATAACCGATATGCACACCTGCCCCATGCAAACTCCAGCCTTGGTGCCCATTCCCCATGTGGGAGGTCCCATAGTAGGACCTGGAGCCCCAACGGTACTCATTGGAGGTTTACCTGCGGCCGTATTAGGCGACATGTGCGTGTGTGTAGGTCCTCCAGATGTCATCACCAAAGGTTCCCAAACCGTAAAAATCATGGGGAAACCCGCGGCGCGATTAGGAGATTCTACCGCCCACGGCGGTAAACTTCTCAGTATGTGTCCCACCGTATTAATTGGAGGATGAGCCAAGATAAAAAACATAACGCTTTTTTTGGGGTGGGGCTGCAACAGCCCTTTAAAATCAATCCATCTACGGGCAAAACCGGTTTGGTAAGCGGTATCGATAATATCGAACAAAGTATCCGCGCCATTCTTTCTACCAAACCCGGAGAGCGACTTTATCACAAAGATTTTGGCATTGATTTGTCTGAATTGGTATTTGAAACTCAAGATTCTGGCACCTTAAAAACCTTAGAAGAAAAAATCACCAATGGCTTAATGCAATACCAATCTATGATTATTGTAGACGGCGTAGATTTTGAATTGAAAGCCGAAGAAGGCCTTATTAATATCGACGTACAGTTTACCATCCGCACGACAAATACCCGCGGAAATTATGTGTACCCCTTTTACATAAAAGAAGCCAATCAATACTAATAAATGCCCTGGAACCGCAACGATACCCGTTTTGATTTAGACCTTGCTGACGGCGATTCTAAAAATCTACGTTTAAAAAAACGTTCCGGTATTGTTCCCGTTCCTCCCAAAGAGGAAATATTCACCTCTCTATTACACCTCTCCAAGCAAATCCAATTTTACGATTCACAAGCGCAAACCGATGGCAGCCTGAATCGCTTTTTTGGCAATAGCTTACCCTTGGTACTCGGACATACCACAGGAGAATCTATCATTAAAAGTTTTCGCGATTTGCGCAATACCGTTCGCGAAACCGAGAACCGATGGCAGCGCGGGGCTACGACCCTTCGCCGACACCGAATCGATGTTTACCGCTCGCTGAGTTTTCAATTCGAAAGCTTAGAAATGCTCAAAAATGCGGCCATTGCCGAACAAAGTGAAATAGCCAGCCTTTGTGCTTCCTATCCCGCACTTGTTCAATTGTATACCCAAGTTTTATCGCGGTGGAATACGATGGGCATCGTAGCCCAAATTCGCAAACTCAGCATACAACTCGGACAAATAAATCGCAGTTTCAATAAGCTCGAATCGCTTGAGGTACCCGATTTTTGGTACAACCAAATCCGCGAAATCCTCAACGACATCGATACCCTCGAAATCCGCTGGAAACAATTACAAATCGAAGCCGCCATCGTTTTAGAACGAATTGTTTCCGAACAAAGCCTCGACCCCTTAACCACCATCCCCTTTATCTTGGGGGAAATCATAGAAGAATTCAGTCAAAATCAAGCGCAAAGCATTCAAGAACGCCTGAGCCATTATTTCTTAGAGCGCAGATCGGGCTTGAATCGATTCGAAATAGTGCCTGAAGAAATCTATGCCAAATACGAGTGGAATACCGAATCCGATAAAAAATCATTACCCCAAGGAGAACTGTTTTTTACGGAAGAACAAGATCCCGATGAAAATACCTCCCCTTTAATTGGCTTAACCGCTTCCGACAACTATCCCTTAAATGCCCAATTAATTTTAAGAACCGCTGAAATTAATTGTTCCCAAAAGGTTGCTACGTCAATCACCCCAGATAGAGTTCAAATAGACACTTCATTCCCGTCGAAGTTTCGATTGGAAAGCCTGCGTCAAAAAGGTTCCTCAGAACGCACCCCTTTTGTGTTTTCTATTAAAAGTACGCTTTTAAACGTGTGGGGAAATGTTGTTAAATGGGAACTGCAATTCGAATTTCCCTTGCAGGAACTCAAAAAGTTTATGGAAATCCAATTCCATGAACAAAGCGGCCTTAAACAAAGCTTTGGCGACGATTCCCTTGCCAAAATTTGGCAATTGTGCGTGAGCAACGCTTTTGTAATTGAATACCCTACTGTAGAAGAGAACGCATCACTAATTCCTTCCAATACCCAATTAGCGGTAAGCACCGATGAGGAACTAAACGTTTGTAATTTCACATGGAAAACCGTTTTAGATGCCGATAATCCGCAACCCTTTGCCAATGCAAAAGGAGAAGTCGTATTGTACTTTACGCTTTTAAAAGATTATGCCTTCCTATATCCCTTTTTTAGCCATGCGAAGGCCAGTAAAATTCATATCAAATCTCAAGTTTTAGAATTACAAGACATTGAAATCTACAACGATTTCGGGAAAATAGACCCCAGTACGCCTTTTAATATTTTCGGTACCAAACCAGAACTCGGATCCAAACTGTTTATCGGACATCCTTTGGTACTTTGTAATGCGCTCGATCACCTAAAAATCAACGCGCAATGGTTCGGATTGCCCGATTATAAAGGCGGTTTCTCTGAACATTACCAAGGATATGATTTAATTACCCAAAACGAGGATTTCTTGGTCCGGGTTTCTGCCTTAAACGCAGGTACCTGGGTTCCTGAAGAAGATAACCAAGTCATTCCTTTGTTTAATAATGCGAATCCTCAATCTGACGCTGCCGATCAATCGGTATCGAATATCCGACGCATCAACGAGCTCGATTTAAGTCGATTGCAGCTCAATCGAAAACAAAAAGCATACGAGCCCTTAAAGGAACCTCAAAAGTCAAAATATGGATATATATGCCTAGAATTGGCTTCGCCCACGGGTGCGTTTGGACACAATCGACATACCGAATATGTGCAACGCAAAATGGGAGAAACCAAGAAAACCGTATATCTAAATGAACCCTATACGCCTTTGATGGGAAACCTGAGCATGGAAGCCCATATGTCGGAAGTTATCCTTTCCAAAGACATCGCTTCTCGGTTAGAGGTAAAAGGGATAGACGCTTTTTTCTTGGCTAAAGATTTCGAACCCCACCACAGTTTAATGCCATCGGATGCCTTTCGAAGTGCTTTATACTTGCAGTTTGATGAATTCCCCGACAATTCATGTTCGCTTTACATAGAAGTGCCCGATGGCGTTTCTAAGGGAAGCTCGGTAGAGCCCAAAGATTGGGAAATTTTGCACAACCACAACTGGGCAACATTAGGTCCAGATCAGTTTTTAAGAGACGAAACCCTAAACTGGGAAACCACAGGCTTGGTACTTTTAAGCGAATTACCCTCCTTCGATGAAGAATCAGAAAAATGGATCCGTGTCAGTTCCAAAACAGACGATATCATTTCCCAAAGAAAGAACATACAAACACAAGTCGTTAAATTTGATATCAGTGCGTCGAAAAACCTGTTACAGATTTATCAATTAGAACAAATTATAGTTCCTGATAATTGGTCCGATACCTTTGCCATTTTAGAACCTTTACAATCCAAAAAGATCGTTCCACCTGCCTTATATTTTGGCAATACCGATCTGTTAACCATTCAATACCGACTCCAAAATCGCATTTTCACTTACCAAGATCTCAAACAATCTCTTTTAATTAAATTCCCCAAAATTCAAGAGACATTAATTTTAGCCCATAACAATGGTTTGGAAGAAGTAGCACCCGGATGTGTGCGCGTTATCGTTATTCCTAAAACCGAACCTCATAAATTACAGCTCGGCGAATGGCCGCAATTGAATAGTCAAGAAATCAAAACCGTTCAACGTTTCCTCGAAGAGGCAGCCCCATTGGGAACCCATTATTTAGTGGAAAATCCCGTGTATGAAGAAATTGTGGTGAAAGGTAATATCGTGATTGAAGCAGGTATAGATACCCGCGAGGCTCGAAAAATCATACATCAAACCCTACTCGATGGTATCTTAGACGTAACAGGAGTGGTACATTCGGGATTTACCTTTAGGCAAAATTTGTATAGCTCGAAAGTGCTGGTTCTGCTTCGAAATATTTCCTTCGTTAAATCAGTGACCAATTTTGCATGTTACACGAAATTCGGAGAATATCTAAAACTTCCCAAAGAGTTCAATAGTCTAAATTATCAAATTGAACCCAGTAACGTCAATCATATTTTAATTCCTGGGAAACAGCACTTAATCGATATAAAGGTCAGTGGCACACACAATTCAGATGGTATTGGCGTGTCAAATATGACCTTAGGTACCGATTTCCTTGTAGATCGATTGCATCAAAATTTGCGCTTAAGCGGAATTGGAAAACACCGTATTGGAATGACATTAGAAGTGCAATCTAAGCAGGAAGAGGCTACCAAACCACTTAATCAAATTCGTTTATAATCATGAAATATGCGCTTTTGACCCTACCAAAATCCCTAATATTAAAGTTAAACCCCTAATTTTACGATATCATGAGTTCTAGAAGACGCTCCGAGCTTAAAAACTATTTCATCAAAGGACGCATTCCTAAAGAGGAAGATTTCCAAGACCTAATTGATTCAACCTTGAATGTCTTAGATGACGAAGTTCAAGTAACGGATGAAGAAGGCTTGGTTCTCAATCCCAAAGAAAACAAAGCTTTGATGAGTTTTCGCCATAAAAGCGAAGAGGAAGGTGCCTTTTGGCGAATTGAACTAGAAAATGACGAGAACAACGAGCAGTTTTTAAAATTCAAATTCTCCCAAAACGAACACAGCATCATCAGCTTAGCGCAAGATGGCAAAGTAGGCGTGGGAATTGAGAAACCCTTGCACACGCTCGATGTTAATGGTGCCGTTGGATCACACGGACGCATTAACTATTTTCGATTTGGTGAGGTTCCGGCAGACGGACAGTGGCATAATATCGTAGAAAACATTTCAGATTATAGCGCTTTCGAAATTACCGCCGCCTGCGGCGAAAAAGGGGCCCATGCCATCACCCATGCAATTGCGGTAGGTACCTATGGAAAAAGTAAAGGAGGCATCAATCAGACCCAAAATTTCTTCGGCCGCTCTAGAAATCGTATCGAATTGCGTTGGCAAGGCGATTACTTCAATTATGCCCTACAAATCCGCAGCATACGTCCCTATGCGAAAGAAACCAATATAAAATATCACGTTGGATTGCTATGGGAATAAAAAAAGAAACCCCCCTTACCTTAGAACTCAGCGCCGCCGAAATCAATACCATTTTAGACGGCTTGGCGGCCATGCCTTATAAACAAGTAGCGCAACTTATTGCTCAAATCCACCAACAGGTTCGCAACCAAACGCAAGATTCTCAAATCAAAACTGATATTCAAGGACATTGAGCCTTTCTCGAATGGAAGACGCCTTCGATACATATTCCCTCGACCCAGAACAACGAATAGATCCGTCGTATGATTTGGAACAATTGCGTGAAAATGCCATTTCCCGAATCCAAAAATACAGTGGAAAGGTATGGACAGACCATAACGTACACGATGCGGGTATTGCCATACTCGAACAGCTCTGTTTTGCCATCGCCGATATCAGCTATCAATTTGGTCAGCTGGCCGATTTTGATGCCCTCGACGACATCCTAAAACAAAGCCCCTTCTTCCAACAAACACCCTCCGAGTCTCAACAAACACGCGTTAACTTAAAAGACTTTACCGCCGCAATTTTAGAACATCCAGGCATCTATAAAGTCTTTTATATTCCCTCCATTTCCTATCCTACTGTAAAAGGATTATTCGATATCGTGGTTTTTACAGAGCCCGATGCCGATCAATCCGATATTGATTATTTCCTTGAATCGATGCGCGATTCCTATCGGCCTTTAGGAAGTGCCATCCAAGGATTTCATTTCCCTCCCGACCGAAAAATCAAAATAAACCTGAGCGTTGAAGTCAATAATCCCGAAAATATCCAGCAAATCATCGACGATTATTACGAAGAAATGCAAGAGTTTCTTCGGGGGAAATCTCAGAACGAAAATCTCACTCAATTCAGAATTATCGGCATTCACGATTTTGCCGAAAAAGTAGAATTCGAAATTCAGTCTGCCGACCTGGTTACCCGATTAAATGCAGTAGACCGCACCAAACACATCCGAGATGTAAGCATCATCGATCCTGAGTTTCAATTTGTATGGACCTTGAAATATCCACGGCCATACCGATTATCACTCGATGAAAATTCCAAAATCACCCTCTACCATAATGGTATTAAAATCCATACTTGGCAGGTAAAAGATCGCAATACCGATAATCCAAAGCTGTGGACTAAAAAAGAGAAAAAAACCACTACTGGGCCCCAACTCAACCAACGGGTGGAATTTTCTTCTTTACAAATAGGATTCCCCGAAAGCTTTGGTTTAGAAAAATCATTTCATTCTCCTCTCAATGAGGACGATAGTTCTTCCTTGCAAATAAAAGGGGTATTAAGCACCTTCGATTTGATTATTTCACGCTTTATTGCACAGCTTGAAAAGTCGTATGCCTTGCTTAATAATGAAGCACCCAACCTTACCGGTATCGCCAAAAATATACTCGATGTAATACCCGGGATTGAATACGTTTGGCTCGATTTCAATCAAAAATATCAAGCCGAAAATCAAGGTCTCGACCAACGCTATAACGCGTGGAAAGTGTATTTAAACGATCAAAAAAACAACCTACACGAATTGGTAAGCAATACCCACCGTGTAGAATCTGAATACCTCGAAACCCAAATCAATACCTACCGCTTCTTGCTTTCGTTAATGGGTTTTGATTTAGACACTTTCGATCGGCTTTCCACCCAATTGAGTTTTGAAACCGAAGCGCAAAAATTAAAATCACTTCTCGATTATTGGTTGAAAAATCGCCTCTTTCGGATTCACTCCAAAAGCCATCAGCCCAATAGCTTGGAACGCGATGCACAAAACGGTTTTGCAGGTTTGATTTCGCACATACTTGGACTCGACTTCGATACCCAAGAGTTCACACAAGGCATTGAGAAAACCACTCAAATCATCACCAATAAGTCTGGATATAAACTCTTCATTTATAACACATTCGATGAGATTATACGATGGGGTCGCAATCCACAAGCCTATGTTATTGACGATGAAACGCGACAAACTAAAATTCGCAATCATAAAAATGAAATCATCGCCGAATTCGAGGAAATATTGAATGAATTCGAACTTCAAGAAACCATAGACAAGCTGAATACCATTAATGACTTATCATCGGGATTCTTGTTACTTGAGCATTTTGAATTTGCACCTCGTATCGATGAAGCCGTTTTTGGTGTGCATATTAGAAATAAGCACGACTACCTCATTGAAATCGAACCCAAATATACCCTTTCGGACCTCTACCAATTATTGGCCGCATTTGAAAAGTCGCTTCAACATAACACCTATGAATTTGAAGTAAAACAAATTGCTCACAAGCAATTTGTAAATGTGTTAAAAGCCGATGCCTTTTACCATCCTATTCAAGGATTTTACTCCAGCCAAGCAGAGGCGGTTCGTGCTCAAGACGCTTTGAATTTGCATTTATCGCAAATCATTTACGACTTTTTCGACCAACAGTATTTTAAAAGTTCGTTCAATACCGACCCGTACAGCTTTGCCATTACCCTGTGCTTCCCCGATTGGAATGAGAATTATTGGGGCAATGCCCGGAAACGGAAAATTCAATCTTTCATCGACAGTATTACACCTCCCCATATTGTGGCCAATATCAAATGGATGAACGCGCTAGACATGCATGAACTTATCCAGAGCATACATCGATACCACAACCCCAAAAACCGCTCGCAAATGCAGTCTCTGCGAGATCGTTTGTTTTTCCTTATTTCCTAAAACACCATGGACGTCAAACTCCATATAGGCGAGCTTGAATTTGAACTGCACCTAGAAGACGCTTCGCAATTCAGCGAATCTTTTCAAATGGATTTGGTACATGCTATTGAACGGGCATTCGACCAAATTCAAATACCTCCAGGCCTTGAATTGGCTGAAATTGAGTTCTTAGAATGGGATTTAGGCGAAATACAATCGGTAGACCAAATTGCCACTCGAATTGCTTTTGCTCTTTCCAATTCTTGGAATCAATTTCATAAACCTGAGATTCAGCCCGCCCAAACCCAAATGGTGCCAACGGTTAACGGCGTTCTTGGGCTTCCCTCGAAAGAAAAAGAATTCGCCGAAATACAAAATCAGTTAGTCCGAAATACAGGCACTACATTTTTTTCTTTCCCAGGAAAAAAAATATCCGATCTCGAATTTCCCATATCGTTTTTTACAAAAATTTGGAAGCAATTTCTGCGAGATCAAGCCCATATAAGTCAGCATACCCTATTAGAAGCAATGGCATTTTTTGAATTGCCACATGAATTAATCCAACGATTTAAGGAATGGGAAGAAGCGAACGCATTTTGGCTCTCCAAAACATGGATCCAAAAAGCCTTGCAGGAAATTAGCGATGAAGATTATCGCAATTTCTCATATTCTCAACTATTAGAAATCGTATATTTACACGCTTTTAAAGGAAGTATTGTCAACGTTCTGAAGCATACAGACAAACATGCATTAACAGGCGACTTGCTCACTTGGATTGCATTAAATGCCCCTTCAAACCAATCCAATACCCTTCAAATATTAATTCAAAACTCAGTTGTCAAAGAAAACGCCCCAACCACCAACGGCACTTTTAATTCCGAAAGCGAAGAAAAACGCAATGCCAGAACCCAAAACAGAAATGTTGATTCAACCCAAAAAGAAGACCCTTCGGTACAAAAAATAGATCACAAAAAAAGCCAAACGGAGCTCGAACAAAATAAGGAAACCGAGCGATTGCGAAACTACAAAAACAAGCCAGTAAATACCGATACCGAGCCATCACAAAACAACAACACAAAGGTACAAAGCACCGAAACGGAGCTCAATCAAAATTCCAAAGCCGTGGAACACGACTTTTGGCTTCAAGAAATTCGTATTTGGCATTCAGGAGTCAATAGCAGCGCACTCCAAACCCTAAAATCGCATAAAACACTATACCAAGCTTGGATTAAACTTCAAGAAAAATGGGGCAATGAACGCGATTTCCCCTTCTTATATTGGTTCTTAAACCATGGATTAGACTCTATTTCTTTTGAAGAATTTCGGAGTATCCTTCAACGGATTCAAACGATATTAAGCGAGGTTCTCAACCCAAAATCCTTCGATCAAAAGCAACTTTTGATGGGTCTCGAAACGGTCATTCCTCCTTCGATATTCAAAAAGTGGAATTCCTTAGAAGGCACCCAACAAAACACGCCCAATCTCGCTGCCTTTTGGGGGAAATTTGACGCGCTTTTTCAAGATCAGAAATTACAAATTCAAGCTCTCGACTTTGTGATAGGGAGTGAAAGTCCGCTCAACGCCCTCCTGAATTCTCTAAATTTAGTTGATTTTTTACAAGGCGACATTGCCTTTTCACAGAGTGCGGCACAAGCCAAATTATGGAAAGAAATCCAAGATTTTCGATATTTTATTGAGTCCAATTTTACCCAATCTCAACTTTCCGCGGCGTATATAAAGCTATTCTTAAAGCGCAGTTTCAGTGCCCTCATCGAAGCATGGGTGCAGCTCCATATATGGGAGGCAAAACAGATTGCAGCAGTAGAAAGAATCTCAAACAATCAGGTCATTGGGACCTCAGATAATAAGGATTCCACTGAAGCCGAACCGGATTCTATTGATTTTATAGAGTCCAAAACCATCGACTCCAATATTTCGGATAATACAGACTCAGTTGAAACTGAAACCTATCCTTCAGAAACTATAGAATCCAAAACCATCGACTCCAATACTACTGATTTTAAGGACTCTATTGGATCCGAAACCTATCCTTCAGAAACTATAGAATCCAAAACCATCGACTCCAATACTACTGATTTTAAGGACTCTATTGAATCCGAGACCTACTCTTCGGAACAATCCCGGAAAGAAGCGCTGAAGTCCAACATTGAAGCCGTAAAACTCTTCGAAGAGCTGCAACCGCCCTTTGAACAATGGGACCAAGCCACCCAAGAGGCTTGGCTAGAATGGCAAAACAGCGTGCAACAAGACGAAGAACGCACCCGAAACCAATTTCCCTTAATTGCCGAGCGCATTTCCGATTACCTCGCCTTATGGAATTCATCCACGTGGAACCAAGGCATTACATTGGAAGAAAATGCCCCCTTTCTCAATAATTCCTATCTTTTTTTTGTCGTCCAACTCAATGAAGGATTGCGTTCCTTAATGCGTTTTTTAACTCTTGTAATCGCCAGATTTCCTGAGGAATTCCAATCACACCGCAACCTTATTACCCAAGATTTACCCACTTTTCAGTCCCAAATCACCTCCTTATTAGAGAGCACCGCCGTTCGGGAATTTCCCCCGAAATACGCCCGTCAATGGAATCGGGTTTTTACCCTTCTATTGAATCATGCAACGGCCCAATTGTACATTCCCAATAATACCACCGCCGTTATAAACGCGCTTCAAACGCTACTGATAAAATGGCAGCGATTGTATACCTTATTAAATTCAACCCAGGGCGATCCCTTTTATGTGGAGTTAGATCCGCTGCCTTATATTCCCTTCGAATCTTTGAAATTTCCGCTGTTATTTGAAGAAAGAAGTAGATTTTCAGGCAGCTCAGATTCTTCTAATGTATCAACCTTAAGACCCATTCCAAAGACCAACGAATCCGCCCTTAATCCAATAGAAACCACACAAACTTTAGACTTAAAACCCCAAAATTCAAACCCTCAAAATCCCCAAACCCCAGATCCCATAACCCAAGAACCTATTGCCCAAGATTCAAAACCCCAACCCCAAACTTCAAACCCTCAAGACCCTCAACCCCAAGTTCCCCTAACCCAAGAATCTATCGTCCAAGATTCAAACCCCCAACCCCAAACTTCAAACCTTCAAGACCCTATAAGCTATTTCGAATCCTCCATGATTCAAGGAGTCGAGATCGACTGGGTGGAAATTGACACTTACTTGGCGCAACTCCAAGAAAAATTGCAAAAGCAAATGCCTACCCTCTCCGGCATGCCGCGCTCGAATTGGGATTTATGGTTAAATGAAGTGCGACCCATCAGTTTGTCTCATTGGTATCGCATCGAATATCTGAAGCGAAAATGGAGAGCGCTTAGATCCCAAATCGATATTTCACCGGTAAACCTTATCAATTTCGCCATCGATTTTGTAGAAGCACTCATACAAACCCCACAATATTGGCTCTCTAACCATAAAAAAGAACGCATTGATTTTGTTGAATTTTGGAAAACATATCTAAACGAGCTGATTCAAATCAGAAATACTCAATTTCCGAATCAGCAACCTAATAATCCTACAGATTGGTTGCATTTTTTGCAACAAGGCAGCATTTTATCCCCACAAAATAGGTTCCCAGAAGATGAACTCACTTCTCTTTCAGAAAATACAATAGACACGTATTTCAAAATTGCCCAAACCGAAGAAAATCAAAAAAGTGCCAATAAGAATCTTATCGATCCCACGCTCACGTTCGAATGGGTAAAAATACCCTTTTCTAAAGCCATTAAAAGTGCCTACAATTGGCTTCCCTTACTCACATTTGAATCTACCAACTCCACAACCAACCCCGATTTAAACTTTAAGAAAAATCTCGATTATTCATTCATTGAATCATTAGAACAGCTGCGAAGAGATCCAAAAAAACACCTTTGGTATGCCGAATTACGCAAAAACAAAGGCAAAGCCTTCGACCAACTTGCCGAAGCCTTGAATTTTGCGGAGGTGGTAGAATGGGCCAACCAAAGTTATTCCTACCAATGGACGTTTACGGAAGATAATGCGCGAAAATTGCAACAATTTCTTAGAGAAGAATTTGGAATTGCCGCAACTTTTAAGCTCACCCACTTCCTAAAATACCGCATATTACTGATCGATAAACCCCAAACCCGTTTGGATATGTCGCTATTGATTATTGAGGAAATCTTCATTCGGGTAGGCGGACTCAACTATGCGCAATCGCAGCGATTAATCAAATGGCTGCAATCGGTATTCTCATTAGAAAAATTGGAATTTAGTCGCTTAGAAGAATTTTTTAATGAAAAAATTGCTGCAATTGAACCCAAAAACCTAAAACCCTTACCTACCGTTCCACCCATGAAATGGGAAAAGGAAACACAAATACCCACCTTAGGCACTTGGTTTGCTGAATACATCTTCGACCATCCCTTTATCAAAAAGGAAGAGCTATTCGAAATCTTAAAAAATTGGGCCCATGACCAATTCCCAAAATGGGAATCAACCCAAAAGCAACAAGCATTAACCGTATGGCTCGACCGAGAGCTCAACCAAGTTGCCAACGAATTCAAGAGGGCATTATTGCGACAAAGCAACGTCGATTCTAATGTCGTACATTGGCTAAGCGAACACCTCGTTGTTTGGCTCACCCACCAAAAAACCATCCCGCTTTTTGAAGAAATACTTCAAAAAAGTCAAATGACTTGGGGGGAAGTCACCGAACGCCTGAGTCCCAAAATAAAACGATCCATAGCCGCCAAAGTACCCGAAATACATCCGGTTCTAAAGCAATTTGCCCGCGATCAACAGATAAAAGTTGAAATTCAAAAACCGGCCGATTCCCAAAATCCGATTTCCGAAATTCCTGAAACCGTAATCCCATTAATGCCGGTTTTAAAACCATGGCTCAATCCGTTTACCCAGAATTCGGCATGGTGGCATATACAATTGATTTTGGACCCCGAATCGGAATTATCGATTCGCCATAAATTCCATTTGCCTCTTTTAGAAATTCAAAACCTGCAGCAACTATATAAAGAATCCCAACTTGAAGTTGACTTAAACAAAATACTCCATTTACTGGCCTCTTGGGCTTTACCCCTTCGATTGGATATCGATGGATCAATAATCGTTGATACGCCCAATTACGATGCACTTGAAAATTGGAGACAAACCCTTTTTGCCGATAGCGATACCGAATTAGATGGACTACCCGACTGGTTAATTATGGCACTGAAACATCCCCGCAAATGGATGTCGGGGTGGCGCTTGCATTTTGAGGATATTCTTAATGATTTACAACAGCGACAAAAATCGAGTACCACTTCCACTACTATTGAAATCCAAAACCAATTTATTTTTGAAGCCTTCAAACGCTTTATTTGGGAAATGACTTCTTCCGTAAACTTCTCCAATAGTCAAGGCCTACCCTATTGGCCCTTATCATTGGCGGCACTTTTAGAAACCAAATTACCTCCTTTTACCGAATCATCAGACCCAACCATTGTTGAAGAATTTGACTCCGACAAAACAACCGCTCAAACCTCGAACTCTCAAACCTTAGACATCCGACCCTCAAAACCGCAAACTTCAATTCAATCAGAAGAATTCCAATCTGATACATCTGAAGAAACCCTTTCAAAAGAGGCCGAAGAATCATTAAGCAAGGCAAACATTTCAGATTCAACCCTTCTGGAAGATATCGAATCTGATACATCTGAAGAAACCCTCTCAAAAGAGGCCGAAGAATCATTAGACAAGGCAAACCTTACAGATTCAACCCTTTTGGAAGATTTGGACTCCGATAAATCAGCCCCACAAACTTCAAACCTCCAAACCTCAAACGCCCAAACTTCAAACTCTCAAACACCAAACCCTCAAACACAAGCATGGCGCGAACAAGCGGCCCAAACAATCCAAGAAATCGAGCGCTTGCGCATGACCCGTCACGTCTTTTGGGAAGAAAACGAACTCGCATTCATTGCGATTTGGGGGAATTTCCGCGCGCAAATATTGCGACAGTTTACTGAAGAATTGAAAAACGCCCTTCCCCAAGAAACTGTAGCCATTAACAACTGGTTAGAAGCCTGGTTGCAGCCGGTTTTGGGCAATACAGACGATTGGATCTTGAATCACAGTTTGAAAAACATGATTTATTGGTTTTATCAATCGGGATGGAGCTCCGATTCTAAATTTACCGGCGTAACACAAATATTGAGTTTTTTAATCGCGCCCATCGAAAACGCACTCCTCTCCGAAACGGAAAAACTAAGCAGCCATTTTCAATCTTTACCGGTGTCTAAATCACCCGCATCCTTAGTAAAAGATATAAAGCCCGAAATCAGCCAAAAAATAGAAAAACGCATCGCCCAAGAATGGCAAGAAACCCTACAACCCCTCCTAGATGTAAATATTTTATTAAATCCCGCAGCCGTTACGGTTTTTGAACACCCCATTAATCCCGGAATTAAATTAGAAACTTCCCCCAAGGAAGCGCAAATTAACAAAGACGTAAAGCGCGACATTGATAAAGGCGTTCGTTTCAAAACCCAATTTTGTGGTTTGATGATGATTGCCCCTTACTATGCCACCCTTTTCAAGCGATTGCAGCTGATGGAGGGACAGCAATTCCTATCGGAATCGCATCAAATTACAGCCTATCAAGTACTCCTGTATATTACCGAAATGGATGCCGAAATACTGCCCACCGAGGTCCAAGACCTCATACCGCGTATCATTACCGGAATTGCCCCCGAAAGTGAATTATTTTTAGAAAAACCTCTGACAGAAGAAACGAAAACCGAAGCCAAACGATTTTTAACCGCCATAAAAATGCAATGGCCCTTAATGGCTAATGTATCGCTACGAGGATTTATCGAATCGTTTTTACTCCGCGGAGGATTGGCATGGAAGGCCGATGACGGTTCTTGGAATATAGAAGTGGAAGGTATGGGTTCGGATATTATCATGCAAACCATTCCCTGGGGTTATGCGACCATGAAATTCCCATGGACGTCCTACCTCGTGTATACTATATGGAAGGCGCCGTAAGTAAAGAGTCGCGCTCCCTTTGAGCCCGTTGCGGGTGCCTCCACGAAATATTTCCTTTGGCCCTTTCTCGGTCTTCGGCAGCCCCTACGGCATCGCCGATACGCGCTTTCACTATCGATCTCAAGGTATACGCTTCCGAATAATTACGCCTCAAGGCAATTGCATCACTTAAAGCGATAACGGCACTGGCCGTGTCGCCTAAATAGAGCATGTTTTTTCCCAAATAAAAATGGTATTCCGGAATGCTATCGGCCGTGGTGCCGATTTCATTGTAAACGGCATTGGCTTTTTCATACTGTTCCATGCCGTCATAGGCACGGGCTTTATTTAGTTTTAAAGGAATATTATACGGTTGCGATTGCAATCCCTTTTCTGCAAAGGCAATGGCCATAGCGCTTTCATCATTCATTAAGTAATATTCTGAGATCGCGGCTAGGGTTGCAGGATCTTCGTTGGAGTACAACCGAGCATAATCTAAAACGAGTAAAACAGAATCCATCACCGGCATTTCTAAGAAGTTTTTTCCCTTTAACAGATACGCCTCCCAACGTTTAGGATTTCGAGAAATGACCTTGTTACAATCGCGCACACTGGCTTCATAGTTATGTGTTTCAAAAAGGGCACTGGCACGGGTTAACAATACCAAATCCGATGTATCGCTGATCTGCAAACACTGATTCAATATTTTTAAACCTTCCGCAAAACGCCTTTGAGAAACCCAAAGTCTGCCCAATTCAGAAAGCCCTTCAAAAGAAACTTCCGGGTTTACCCGCGCCGTTTGGAAATCATTCTCTGCCATTTTAAATTCATTCAATTTAAAATAACAACGTCCGCGCATTAAATAAGCCCGCGCATACATCGGATCGCGCTCTATGGCCTGTGAAAAATACCCTTCGGCGGTTTCGTATTGCTTCGCCTGCCAATCCATAATTCCCAAATTATAGTACGCCATGGCATACTCAGGAGCTACTTCTGTGATTTTTAAATAGGTTTTTTTAGCCTCCTCCCATTTTCCCGCTTCGAATAAACGGTTGCCAATTTTCAATAATGCATCGGGATTTTTCTGACTGCACGATACCGCTGAAGTCATGATTGTGAAACCCAAGAGAAAAAAACCTATAAATCTCATATTTCTTTTTGTGGGATAATTGTGGATATCTGCGATTTTATATTATTTTTGACACTTCTACAAGCGCCTTCAAGAATGAATCTAGCCCAAATATACAATATAAATAAAATCCGCCCTATTTTGTGGATAATCATTTGTGTGGGGTTCACTGCACCCTTTCATATTCAAGCGCAAGTATCTCAAATTGAAGAACCTATTGCCCAGGCCGAAGAGGTAATCGAAGAGACCAGTCAGGCCGTTCAGAAGACCGAAGAAACCGCCCAAAAACTGGAAGAACAAAAACAAAAGGCCGGAAAATTCAAGTCATTTCTTAAAGACTCCATCCCTGCCTATACCGATCAATTTGGAAACTACCTCAAAAAAGTCATCGAAAGACAAAATCGTTTCGATTACCTTGATGAAGTTCCCAAAAATAAAACCGCCTCAAAGCGCAATCCCCGCTTCCCACAACGCATTGCAAGCTTAAAAACCGCCTACCAAACACCCGATATGACAGAATCGGAATGGACCGGGATGGACTTGCCCCCTTACAATCAGAAGCGTCGTGACAAAAGATTTACAAAAGAAATTTACGGTTTTCACCACTTCACAGACGGGAATAACTACGAACGCTACGATTTAAATGCCCTAACCCGCTTAGGATATGTAGGATACCTTATTGATGCAAGTACCGGTGCCCCCAAGCGCCTTCCCAATTGGGAAAAAACCGAATTGCACAAACGCGCCGTGCAATATCAAATCGATATTGATTTGGTGGCTCAATTGCTCGATTCACAAAGTACCGCACGGTTTTTAAAGAACGAAAAAGCGTGGGCCATCTTCGCGGATACCATCATCCACACCATTGTGAAACACAACAGTGCCGGTATCGTAATCGATTTCTTTGGGGTATCTAAAAAACATCAAAAACTATACGTAGAATTCATCCGTTACATGCGCTACCGCCTCGGTGAAGCCTCACCACGGTTACAATTGAGCATCTGTTTGCCTCCTGTTGATCCCGACGATGCCTATGCGGCACAAGAAATTTCCAATATCGCCGACCGGGTACTTATCATGGCCATGGATTACCAAAACTACGATGGTTACGCCTGCGGCCCTACCTCGCCTTTGGTATCCAACCAGCCCAAAGCGCCTTCCATCGACGATACTTATAATGCTTATATTAAAAGAGGTGTTAAAGCCAATAAAATGATTCTTGTGTTGGGTCTTTCTGCTCAACAATATGTGATGAATCAAGCCCAAGCCACCACCAATAACGCCAAATTCTTCTCGCTTATCCCTTTCGCTACATATGAAGAAGATTATTGCGTTCGTTTCCGTCCGCATACAGAAGAAAATACCGTTCAAAAATATATCAGTTTCTCCAGCAACGACCAATGGTATATCACTTGGGGCGAAAGCATCAGTTCCCTTGCGCTCAAAAGCGATTACGCCAATAATAAAAATTTAAAAGGAATGGGATTCTGGCAAATGGCCGGCGCCGTGAGTCCTACCTCTAAATTTTGGCCCCTTCTTTACCAAAAATTCAGCATTCCCAACTCGGTTACAGAGCCTGAATTATTAAATGATTTTGCCGGCTTACCCTTCGATGCCAACATCGATTCCATTCTCTCGGTAAACCAAGCCCTCATTATGACGGCAATCAACCTTACCGATAATCCCTTTTTACCCGAAAAACCAGACGTAAACCAATTGGCAAAAGCCCAAACCTACGGGTTCGAATACAAAAACCTACTCAAAACATTGGGTATGTTCTTTACCATTCTCACCATTTGTGCCTTGCTTGGATTGGCCATCGCCATGTTCGATGAAAAAATCAGAATGCTGTTCTTTTACGATAATGTATACCTCTTCGTAATTCCCGCAGTAATGATTTTAATTACCCTCACCATGCGTATGTTCGGTTTAATTCTGAATAGTGGTATGGAATTTATCATAGGGGGCTTATTCGGATTGGCCGTGCATTATTTCTTCCAAAGCTATACCAAGAAAAAAGCCAATATCGATGAACATACGCCGTAATTTGGGCTTCGTTGTTATGCTTTTTGCAGGCGCTATGAGCCTAAACTCTTGCGCTTCTAAACGCTTTTCGCACAAATTTATCGATCGTTATATCTCCGATTCTGCTTGGCTATATCAACTCAATTATGTTCCCGCTTGCACCTTTACCCTGCAGGCCTCAAAACGGGAAATCGATTTCAAACAGAATGCAACCGGACATTTTATATACCGGAAACGCGATATAGATGAATTCGTTTTTACACCCGTAAGTACCGGCGTACTTCGTAAAATGTTGAATGATACCCTTTGGATTCAATTTTCCGAACAACCCGAATCTATTTTGCGATTTGTGCGGAATAAAAACGAAGACGCATACTACCTATTCCCCGATACCATTGTAGCCGATCGCTTCCTCATTCGCTACCAAAATCGCAATTGTATTTCAGAAAAAAGACTTCCCCAAATAAAACTGAATGTACAAGGTATTGAAATTACCAAAGTCAATAAAAACCGTTTGATTCAAAAAGGCATTAAGCCGGAAGACATCAAAAAAGCCGACGATTCTCTTACTGAATAAGGGCTTTTACCGAATCGTAATATTCCGCCTTATACGACTCAAACGATTCTTGCATCTTCGATGGATGGGCAAATCCCTCCTGTTCGTTCAGCCAGTAACACAACAGTTCACTTTTGATAAATACGTCTTGCGACTTTCTGAAATCTAACGACTTTTCAAACGTATCTAAAAAGCTACCAAAGTTCGACACTTTGGGCTCCGAAGCCACCCGTAAGCAATTCATCGACGACGTTTTAAAAGGCTCCGTGAATACTTTTTGATTCTTCATTTCAGATAGTACCCGCAACGCCCAAAATTTGCTCGATACCGTCAACAACGAAAAATCACGCATCACAATGTCGCGCAAACGCTCCTCGCTGCTATACCGATACGCGGGAATATACTGCCGCCAACGCTTCAACTTCGTTTCCAAGCCCGAAGATTCGAATACCGGCAATAAATACGGCTTCAACAAAGGTGGCAAAATGGTATCCAACAATTCCATGGCAAACTGCGCATCGTCGGCACCTGAAGCCTCGCCCGTCATAAATCCCTCTATCACCCGCATCTCCTCGGCACTGTAACGCCAAGAAAGCAAAGTAAATAACTGTTTGATAAAAATATCCCGACTCTTCTGCAGCGACACATATAAATAATACTCCGATTCGGTTTCGCCCCGCAAATCGGCAATGCTCAAATCCAACCAAACCAACGATTCACCAATGTTCATCAACATCACATTGAACTTGGTTTGCATGCCCGCCGGCATGTCTGCCGCATCCATATTTCCGCTAAAACGCTTCAAAATCTCCGCCTTTAACAAAAGAGGCGCGGCATCGGTCATCTCAACTATGGTACTTATCTTCTCTATTTCGGGGGAAATTTCCCTAACGGCAGATAATTGCCTATCAAAACTCGGGTGATATAAGCGCCGTATCGCCTCGTTAGCATCTAAATGCGGCCTTTCTATGACTTCCGCTTCTCCTTCTTCGGCCGCTACCTCCACAGGTGCTTTAGCACGCTGCTCCATGGCAATATCCTTCAAATAATTGGAAAGTCTAACCGTATAAAGTTTCGACACCACCCAAACGCGACTTACCCAAAACACAGATACCCCCGCAATGAGCATCACAATCAATACCAAAAAATCCAAACTATCTACCTTCGGATGATTCTGCGATATCAGCAATACCACCAAAGCCGCGCCAATTGTAGCCATCTGACTTACAATTCCCTCTAAGGCCGTTTGCAATCCGAGTTTCTCTTCGGGCTTGGCCACTTGCAACATAATTCGATTCGCAGGTACCTCCACCGTTCGACGCACTACCCGCTCAAACCATTTGATACTGATGATGAACACAATTAACGATGCAATTGGCATATGCACCGCAAAATGTAAAATGCCAATACCAATTGCCACAATTAACATTACCGAAGCAAAAACGCGCAACGATTTTTGGGTACCTAATTGTCGGATGATATCTGCCGAAAATAGAGATCCCAATAATTCGCCCACTTTCACAATGGCAAAAAATACCGAAACTACTTCCGAATTGCTCATATTATTCAATCTAGCAATGGTACGAACCGATATGATATACGTGTAATCTACCCAATAAATCATGGCAACCGATATACTGGTAGCAATAATGACCCATTTAAAGAAGGGCGATTTCCACAGGGTTTTTAATTCTACTTTATTTTGTAAAGAATAGGTAGATTGACTTCCTTTTACTTTAATAAATCCGATAACCGTAAGCCGCGCCAAGGGCAAAATGGCAATTCCCCCTACAAAAAACAACGAAGGTGCGCTCCCCAATAAATCCACCCATAAGGGCGCCGAAATAAAGGCCAACATAGCCGCTAAGGTTTCCGCAATGCCCAACTTGGCTACCCATTTCTTTCCTTGCGTAACTCCCAGTACTTGAAAACAACTCGTGGCAATATTCAAAGCAAATACCGCACTAAACGGTATTACGAACGTAAAACTCAACACCCCTATACCCCATTTCACCGATTCGTTTTGTGCGTAGGTATTCAACCCATATAAAACGATCAACCAAATCGCAAATAGGAACGTCAAAATATAGTGAGCTTTAGCCGCCCCATAATCCTTTTGTATGCGTTGGAAACCTTTAATTAATAAAACACCGCCCAGCCCCGAAGCCAAATAGGCATAAGGAATATCTTTAATATCTACTACCGAAAGCATCGAAGCATAGGCCGCCACAAAGAAAAAGGCACTCGCCAAACCGGTAAAGAATGACTGGGCAAACAAGCGCTTCAAAAGCCATACTTTCTGACTTTCTAAATCTCCGAAAAAGCGGTTTAAAATCGACGCCATTAGAACTTAAAATTCAATGCTATATCTATGGATCGACCCATTTGAGGAATCAAACTACTCTGAGAACCTGCTGCAGAACGAATTCCAGGAGCAAAATACAAGGCATCTAATAAATTTCTTCCTATTAACTGAATAGACGTATTGGGCTTGATATGATACCGCAATGTGGCGTTGATTAATTGGTATCCTGGAATGATTTGCATATCAGTCGCATTCGCGATAGTAGTACCCAATCCGGTGTACTTATTACCGACAATATTCGTAGCTACATACAAATAGGCCTTTTTCTTCAAAAAATGCCATCCCAAACCTGCAAAAACAGTAAAATCAGCTACCTGCGCCGTTTTTAATGCGGAATCGCTGCCTCCCGAACCTTGTCCTAATAATAGCAAACGGGAATGATTATATGTGGCATTCATGTTCAATTCCAGATTCGGTGTGAACTTCAATTTGCCCACAAACTGACTGCCCGTAACGCGCGTTTCAGAATTCTCCAAATTGCCATATTGATCTTTACCGTCGACTTTACGCGTGGTCAATAAATTGCTATACCGGGTATGATACACCACCGACTCAAAGCTCAATGCATTCCCGAAAAACGTCCTAAATACGCTCAACTCAGCATTACGAACCTTTTCAGGATCCAAATCATCGGGTTTCACCCGACTCACACTTGTAGAAAACTTCACAAAACTTGGAAAGGCAAAAATCGCTTCGGAATAGATTGCCTTGAAGACCCATTTCCCCGGATAATAAACCACACTTGCACGCGGATTGAATTGGCTGTAACCCGCAGATTGACTCTCTGCAACCACGTTTTTATCCCAACGTCCGCCCAAAGAAACATTGATAAATTTCTGAGGATTGGAATAAGAATAGTTCACGAAAGCCCCTAAATCAAACATAGCAGGGTTATTTCCACCCTTTTCAGACGCTACTGTGCCCGCTAAAATTGCATTATTACTGGTAGAAGTGGTCAAATAATTTGATTGAAAAACACCATTTCGCACCTCAGCCCCGAACAATATATCGTTGCGATCGTTGATCACAAACTGCGCTCGAAATTCATCTCGAAACTGCTTGCACTGCTGAAAATAAGACACCCTTCCCCAAGCAGGATTTGCCCCGCCAATGAAATCCGCAAATCCCAAATTGCCTTGTGCAAAACCCCTAAACGTAGTAAGTCGCGAATTACTGCCAAAATCAGAAATACGATAGTACGCCGTATTGTAAAAAAACCAACGATCGCCGAGTTTTTTGGTATAGCGACTCGATATGAATTGCTGCCGTGCCTCCCAATTGGTATACTTAGAATTAACTGCAAAATACCGATCCACATAGTCAGGAGAAGCCCCTTCATCTCGTTCCGAAAGTTGCGCCTGTAACACCAAATCACCTAAAGTGACCTTTACCCCTAAATATTGTCCTACTGTTTTATCAGAAAATTCCCTCGGATCGGCCGTTTTATCAAGAAAACCAGGAATATTCGGAATGGTATTATAAATCTGCTGGTCTTTCTGTGCAATTTCATCAAGTGCCAATTGCGTGGGAATGATTTGAGTGGTATCGCTGTTATAAGTATAATATTTGCCTGTGGGATCGCGGCGACTCAACAAACTATCCCAAAAGTTACGGTTGTTATCGGTTACGTTGGTAGTCATGCGTTTGGCATAATGGTTTTCACCAAAATCAGCCTCCGACCACTTTCCATCCCAATCGCTAAAACCGCTCAAATTATTCTCATCGGACGTATGGTACTTTCCAAATACCTGCATGACAATACCGTTTCGCAATTTTACCGCGGCATCCATTTCCAATGCATTCGTATTATTACTGCCAGAATTAATCCGGCCTTCTAAGGTATATTGCGTTTTTTGCGTTTCTTCAAAGGCGTTTTTCTTGCCCTCAAATAAATCTGCCCCGTCTTTGGTTACTACGTTGATAACCCCCGAAAAGGCATTGGCTCCGTATAAAGAAGAGGCAGGACCGTAAATCATCTCCACCCTCTTTATAGCTTGTACCGGCAATTGCTTTCCGATATACGCAAATTGCGTATACATTTCATTATCCTCCACCCCATCAAATACAATCATCGTTTTATCGTTCATGTTCGCCGAACGATATCCCCTTTGATTGAAAGATTTATCTACCAAACCTCCGGTTTTTGCCACGTCAACGCCGGGCAAATCGTCTAAAATTTCATCCAAAGATTTATATCCCCGATTTAGAATATCTTCCGCCGTGATAACAAAAATCGTGGCCGGTGCCAATTCCAATTTTTCAGCCTTTTTAGAAACCGACATAATCATATTGGTTTTCATTTGAGCCCTAACGTATTCCAGCTGCCTTTTGAATCGAATGGGATCGTCAATCTCGGCTTCATAATTGTCTTTCCGCTCTAAAATTTCCCGAATGGCTTTATTTCCTAAATCAATAGAATCAATGGCAAGAAAAGACTTCGCCAAATAACTCAAGGCCACTATTTTCGATGCCGAAGAATATCCATTGCTTTCAATACAGGCATTAATGCCTGAAATACTTTCATCAAAGCGACCCAATTGATAGTCGTCAATATGCATCCGCAACATCGCGTCGCAATCTTGGGCTTTTACCGCTTGAAAACTTCCCAAGAAAAAAATACCCGTTACAATTTTTAGGCCTAATCTCATTTCACCAAGCTGTTAAAAAGTTCGTTCGAAGATAGTAAACTAAATACCACCCGTTTGTCTTCACTATACGTAATAATTCCTTGCTTATTTGGAACCCACACGAAGCCAAATATCCAGGCCTTGTGAACATCCAAACGAACCATCTCAGACGCATATCGATTTTCAAGG
>CBFHXF010000003.1:4199-4655 GCA_965659745.1 Bacteroidia bacterium | reverse complement strand
CCCGTTCAGCGTTTCAACCCACTTTAGGTCTGAAATCGATGACAAATGCAGGCGGGGATAATCTGTCGAATTTTCCGCATAATGCGTCGCATTTTTACCTACCCAACCCATGATTATCTTACCCGAATACGTGCCTACTAGGTACTGATCTCCATTCGGACTCATGCTTGCCGTGGTGGCAATGCCTACCATCTGCACCTCAGATGCGGGCGCCTTGCCCAAATCGTTCAGATTCTTAAAGGTTTGAATTTTATTGTCTTTTACCCACACACAAGTTTTACTTGCCGATGCATCAAAAGCCGTAACATTGGCATAGCGCAGTGCGCGCGGATTCGACGCCCAATCGGCAATATGCCACAAATTACCGCTACCTATTATATAGAGCGCATTATCGAAGGCTTTTACTTTAGTTCGGCCATTGACCGGACCTAAATTACTCAGGTTCTTCTCAAAGGT
>CBFHXF010000003.1:0-4036 GCA_965659745.1 Bacteroidia bacterium | reverse complement strand
AGCATGAATTGATCGTCGATACTCACCATTTCCGATGCATTCTCATCAAACGACGCAATACGCACCGATGCCTTATGAACCGTCAGTTCATTTTTATGTCCCAATGATTTATTCCAATTCAAATACAAGGCATTCAGAATGCTATTTTTAGACTCAGAACCGCTGTATTGTTTGTTCTGAATAAAGGCCTCTTTGGCCAGTACCAAACTCTGTTCAAAATCGCTTTGCGCAAATTTAGACACCGAAGCCAATGCTTTAGCATTTGCTTCCGCTAGCAAACGCAAACGTTCGGCCCTTTCCCGCTGTGATTTGGCTTCCTCCATGGCTACCACCGCTATGCCACGGGCAGAATCTGCTAATTTGCGTTCGAATTGCGCTTGGGCCTCCGACAATACCGCGCGCTCGCGCTGTTGCTCGGCAACGGCCTTCGCTTTCAACGCCTCTTCCGCACTTCTTTTGGCTTCCTCCGCACTTAATTTGGCCTCCGTAACCGCTACTTTTAAGCTTTCCTCTTTGCTTACCAATTCGGAGTTCACCACCTTCAACTCCTCCGATTTCTTCTCGGCTTTCACGCGCTCTACCTTCGCCTCTTCCTTCGCCACATCGGCCTTTTTCTTTTGGGTATTGGCCCAAAATGCCAAGCCAATAGCCACCATCGCCACCGACCCTACCGTAATTGCGAAAATCCGCGCCCGCTTCAAGCGGCTCTTCTGCTGAAACTCTTTATACTCCTCTTCCTTGCGCTGCTGATCGATCGAATAATCCAAAAACAACATCGTACGCTCAAAATCACTGTTAATCCTGCCCGCCCAAAGCGCATTCGGATGGTTGTCGTTCTTCCATTTTATCGCCAAAGAAAGCTCCGGATTGCGCCACAAACCACCTTTGCGTTGCTCGTATTGCTCTGCCGCCTCCGTCAATCGCTCGTACATCTGTATCGATTCGCTCTCCTCATCTACCCAAGCCACCAAACGCGTCCAAACGCGCATCAAACTCTCGTGGGAAATATCCAAAATATGCGATTCGTGCAATTCAACCCCAATATCGGGCATCAAAAATCCACGTCCCTCTGCCCTAAAAACCTCCGTAACCTTCACCACCTCTTCAAACGAACTTTCCGTAAGCAACATAATTTCACTCACTTTGGTCGGTCGCCGCGTTCCGCGGTTGTTCTTCCCCCTGTCGGTAAGCGCCTTGAAAATTTGCTTGCACAGCTCTTGGTAATGATTGTTTTCACTCGGGGGAAGCTCTTCGAACGCCTCTTCCGCATGTTGTGAGAGGGCGCCTTTCAGCGTGCCTATGGACTCATAATCGCTCACATCAATTGATCGTACCCCTCCGGCATTTTGCCAATAATCCCAAACCCGCATCAAGGCATGTTGCAAAATGGGCAACTGATCGGGATTATCACCCAAGTCGTTCAATACGCGATTCACCAAAGCAGGCGTTATTTCCGCGCCTCCCACGGCTACCGGACCCGTAATGACCTGCCGAATTTGTTCTCGGGTCATCCGAGGCACTAAATAATGCCCGTCGTTAATGGCTTCTGGAAGGCCTTTAAAAAGGGTACATTCCCCCAAAAAATCAGAGCGCATCGTAAACACAATGTAAATCGGCGAATCCTTTTGCGAAGCCGCACTGAGCAGCAAATTCACGAAAGCCACCGAATCGCTATATCCCTCATTCTTGGTTTTTTCAAATTCTGAAAATCGAAATAACTCCTCAAATTGGTCTATCAGCAACAACAAATTATCGCCTTTAGAACGCAAATTCTGCAAATAAAAATCGATTAATCCGCGATCGCTGCGGCGCAATCCCGTTTCAATCACATCAGAATAATCTACATTTTCTAAGCCCAATTCCGACAAATAATCGTAATTCGCTACACTCAAGGCCTTGGCCATATTGCCTATCGGATTGGTTCCCGGACGGAAAGAAACCGTTTGCCAATTAGAACCCGATTGGGCCATGAATCCACCGTACAAAGACGGTAATAATCCCGATTTTACCAACGACGATTTACCGCTACCCGATGTACCTATTACCGCCAAAAAACGGTTGCGGCGCAACTTCGATATCAAATCATCGACCTGCTCTTCGCGACCGAAAAACAAGATATGTTCTTCCTCTTCGAAAGAACGCAAACCCGGAAACGGATTGCTAATTTTATAGCTATTGATTATTTGCTGTTCCAATTTTGAATCCATACGGCCATATCTCCTTTAGGTAATTCGCTATTAAAGTCAAACAGTGCAAAATCGGAATTTTGCAACTGCGTCATCCATTCTTTTCTTTTGGGACCTATACCAATGGCTTTGGCAAAATCCATTTGTCCGCGGCCATAGGCCTTCACCCGTTGCATTTCTAAAATGCGGGTTTTGAGCCATTTATCGCTCGCAGAATTGAAGTAAAAAAGCACCGCTCCGCATTGATTCAAATGCTCCATATGCTGCCTGCGTATGCGGGTTTCGTTTTCCTCAAATGCTGAAAACACCACTTCACAACCCAACTCTTCTACCTCGTATTTCATACCCAAAACCTCATTGCGATCGAGGTAATCGCAGATAACGTATAATTTAGGTTTGGCGGTTTCGGACTGTTGCTGGTTTAATAATTTCCTTTTTTGAAATTTAATGCGATTCACGGTTTCGTGAACCACACTTTTAAAAATTTCTATTACGCCTACCACTACCTCCGCGCTTCCGGTTGATTTCATAGACGTTTTGGCATCATCGATGAGAATGCGCTGTCGCTCGTCACTCGGGATAATGCCTTCAGGCACCCAAAGCAGCCGCTTTTTATCTTCTTTGGAAAGCCATTCTTCGGCCAAATCGTTTTGAATTTCTACGATAGAGCGATTAGAGCCTTCCGGAATATTTCCATAGTCGGTACCGAGCATGTGTATCGAAAAATCGCATTGTACCAAGAGGGGTTTCAATGCGGCATTCAATTCGGATATTTGGGTGGGCAGGGCGGTTTCGGGCAATACCAATACTCCTTTGTCGTTAAGGTCGCGCTTTAGCAAATCGCGGTAGTTCGACATATCAGCAGAACACTCTGCCAGGAAGACCACCACTTGATCGTTCGCTAGGGTTGATGCGTTATTTGCATTAGGGTCATTTTTGCCTTCTACCTTAAGCCAGTGCGCGTAAATTTCGTTGGCGGTGTCGTCTATTTTCCCCCAAAAAAAGCGTTCCGTTTCGGTATTTCCCTGTTCAAACATTTGGATACGCTCCCGTTCGGGATCTTTTCTCCAAAAATGAAAGCGGTTATGCAATTGTATGGCGGTGGGTAAGGAGGCTTCTTCGAGGGGTTGCCGAAACAGGGCGAAGCAAGGAGTTTGGGGTTGGGTATGATTTTGTTGAAGTTGCTGGGTGAACCGGATGGCGGTATCGGAGTGGTAAAAATGCTTGCTGTAAACGGGAAGAATCACATCAAAGTGCGCATCTTCGGGGGCATTCCATTGAGATTCAAGATCGGTATGGGGTTCGAGTGCCACCACATTCACCACACAAGCCGTAAGTTGTTGCAATCGCAATGCGAGATTGGCTTTGAGGGTGTCGACCCAATTTTTCCCTTCTGGGGAATTATTTTTGAGGTCGGCTCGGTGGGCCACAATGGCGATATTGAGGTGATTAGACATAAAACGCGTTTAAAAAGCGGAGTATAGGACTCAAAGCTAATGATTGCAATGAGGAAGTGAACGATGTTAGGCAAAAGTGTGGAAATCTGCAAATGGAGCAACAGGCAAATATGGCCTTAAAAGCCAGTATTGACAAGGGTTTCAAGGGTATTTGAGTTATCCACTTTTGGGTTGGGAGTCGGCGAAAAGGCGGCGTAAAAATGAAAATAGTTATAGGAAGGAAATAAAATTGAAAAATAAGGTGTATTTTTGCCATCCCTTAAAGGGTGACCCATTCCCATGCGATCATTCACCGGGATTTTGTTGGGCAACCAACGCCAAAAAATCGGGATGTAGCGCAGCCCGGTAGCGCACTTGCATGGGGTGCAAGGGGTCGTGAGTTCGAATCTCGCC
>CBFHXF010000002.1:0-95147 GCA_965659745.1 Bacteroidia bacterium | reverse complement strand
AAAGACGAATGTTACCAAAGATTAAAACATAGCAGTATTAATTCGATGGGATCCGATGCCGCCGATATAAATAACGATGGCAAATTGGATTTCATTACATTAGACATGCTTCCCGAAAACACAGAAAGATATATGCGTTTGATGGGACCAAAAGGATATGACTACGTGCATGTTACTAATATTCATGGATATGGTCCTCAATACATGCATAACAATCTGCAGGTAAACCAGGGTAATGGAACTTTTTCGGATTTAGGATTCCTGTATGATGTAGCCCGTACCGATTGGAGTTGGTCGGCACTATTCTGCGATTTCAACAACGATACAAAACAAGACTTATTTGTGAGTAACGGCTATTATAGAGATGTAACCGACTTGGATTTTGTTTTGTACCAAAACCGAAAAGAACAATCCAAAAGCGGTAACATAAACCACGAAGAAGTGCTTAAAATGTTGCCTTTTGAGAAATTACAAAACTACCTTTTCGAAGGGGGCGAAACGAATTTCAAGAATCGGGCTGATGATTGGGGATTAAAAGACGCTACGTTAAGCACAGGTGCGGCAATTGGCGACTTAGACGGAGATGGACAAATGGATTTGATTGTTTGTAATCAAGGGGATGAAGCCCTAATTTATAAAAACAAGGGTAGTAAAAATCACTTTGTAAACATCAAACTCCAATCCGATTCCCATAAAAACACAGAAGGTTCTAAAATTTGGGTTAAAAATGCAGACGGTACGTTCCGGGTTTTTCAAAATTTCAGCCACCGCGGATATTTAAGTACTTCTGAGTCCATTTTTCATATCGGATTAGGGGATAATGCGCAATTGCCCGAAATGTACCTTGAACTTTTAACAGGGGGAATATCGAAATTGTCTTTGGATGGCATTGACAAAACACATACTATTACAATTGAAAAACTCACCCTAACGAATGACAAAAAACAGTTATTCAAATCTTTGGAATCCCCAACTTACTTCAATAATGTATCCAATAGTTTGAATTTCAAACACGCCGAACTTGAAACTCCTGATTTCAAACGCGAACCTCTACTTCCCCACCGTTACACCATGTTAGGACCAGGGGTAAGCAGCGGGGATGTAAATGGCGATGAAATAGAGGATGTTTTTATTGGAGACGGCACAGGTAATGCAAGTCTTTTTTTAGGTCGCAAGGATGGATCCTTCACCCCTAATAGTTTACAACCATGGCGGAGTATTAAATTAGATATTACAGGTTCTTTACTATTCGATGCCGACGGTGATGGCGATTTGGATTTGTATATTGCCATTGGCGGATCTGAACTATCATGGCCTAATAATCTATACCGCCATCGATTATATATAAATGGAGGAAATGGTAACTTCAGCGATGGAAGCAACAGATTGCCCAATGTAATCGGCAGTTGCAACAGCATTACATCGGCAGATTACGATCAAGATGGCGATTTAGATTTATTTGTCGCAGGACGTATTTTACCTGGAAATTATCCGAATATTGGAATCAGAAGTTATTTATTACGAAACGACGGAGGAAAATTTGTTGATGTAACCGAATCTGACGCACCCGCATTGGTCATGCCCGGTATGATTTGCGAAGCTATTTTCACCGATTATAATAACGACAACTTACCCGATTTGATGTTAGTGGGCGAATATACACCTATCGTCTTCATGAAAAATATCGGGGGCAAATTCGAATTTGCATCCAAAGAAACACAAACATTTGATCATTCCGGCTGGTATAACAGTATTTGTCCTTTAGACATTGACAACGACGGAGACATGGACTATGTGATTTCGAATAAAGGACAAAATAGTTTCATTCGAGCCTCCAGAAACGAACCCGTTCATGTATACTGGACGGATGTTGACGGAAATGGCCGGACGGATGTTTTTATGAGTTATACAAAGAACAACAAACGTTATCCATTGTACTCCTTAGACGAAATGGCCACGGTGGTTCCTAAATATATGGGTAAGAAATATACCAGCTACTCGTCCTTTATGGGACAAACGATGGAAGATATTTTTGGTGAAAAGTTGAATGATAATCAAATGTTTGCTAATGAGTTTGCACATCTCTTGCTCGTTAATAACGGCGGCGTTTTTACGATATCTCCTCTCCCATTTGAAAGTCAAATCGGTCCCATAAACGGAATGCAATCGATAGACGTTAACCAAGACGGCTATTTAGATGTCGTTATTAATGGAAACAACAAATACACGCGCGACCAACATGGTCCAGATGATGCCCATAACGGTGGTGTATTAATAAATAACAAAGGCAAAGGCTTTACCTTTATCAATGGGGTTAAGTCGAACTTAAATTTGCCTGGCGACGGCAGAGGCATGGTATTGAATCAAATTGGAGAAACTACAAGGGTTATCAGTACTCAAAATAACGCAACAACATTGGTATACACATTAAAGGGTAAAACGAAATCCATACAAATACCTAATGGTGCTATTGACGGATATGCAAGTTTAAAAGATGGCACCAAACGCAAACTTAACTTATACCAAGGCGCCGGCTATATGAGCAGCATGCCATCACGCGTAATTGTAGATCAAAATGTAAAATCCCTTTCCTTCAGGTATAAAGGCAAAGAAACTTGGGGAAATATGGATATTTCTTTTTGAAAAAAAACAGATTGTGTTATATTTGCAGAAATAATTGAGCCATGGCAGTAACTAGATTAAAAAGAAAAGAAGCTAAAAACCGTTCAAAGTCTACCGTACGCGTTCAGAATATCAAGCGTTTGAAAGAATATGCAAAGGTAGCAAGTCCTTATAAGAACGAATCTGGAATCATCTTAGAAGATCAATAAGATTATTTCTAAATTACAATATTTCGCCGCTATGCCATGCATAGCGGCTTTTGTTTTTATATCTTTGGAAACATGAAAACACCCTACTCCTTACTCTTACTGGCGGTTACCCTATTATCTAGTTGCTCAGAAAGCCAAAGCAACGAAAAAGTAATTTTCAATAACGATATACTATCGGAATGTAATTTAGCCATACAAAACGCCGTAGTTTTAGATGGTGTGCCACCTCCAGTAGCCTCTAGGCGGTACTTTTATTCAACCGTAGCGGCCTATGAAGCAGTTAGGCCATTTAATTCTGAACTTGTTTCAACGGTAAATCAGTTTAACGGATTTACTAAAATGGGTTTAATAGATACAAGCAAAGGTATTTGTCTAGACTTAGCGGCGATGCGTGCTTATACCCAAACGGCTGTAGATATGGTATATAAGGAAGATTCTTTAAATGCATTCACAAACAGAAAGCTGAGCTTTTACAAAAAGAATTTAAGCGCAACAATCTATAACCACAGTATAGCATGGGGAGACTCTGTAAGTCGATATGTATTGGCATGGGCTGCTAAAGACACGTTTGCACAAATCCGAGGCACTGATTTTTATTTAGCGAAAGAATCTAACGAGTATTGGAAACCAACGCCCAAAGAATACATGCAAGCCATTGAGCCCCAATGGAAAAAAATCAGACCCAGCTTTATGAAAACTTCCCATCAGTTTTTTGATAGCTTACCCGTACCCACACCCTACAATATGGGTAAAAATCCAAAGTTCAATGTGATGATGAGGGAAATTTACGAAGCTGTCCTCCAGAATGATTCTCAAAAAACACTTACGGCACGTTATTGGGATGATAATCCAAATAGCACCTTTCATTATGGACATGCTGAGATCAAAGTTTTAAAAGTATCTCCAGCCGGCCATTGGCTCTCGATGTTTTCTACGGTAGCACGTGCACAAAAATACAATCTATTTCAATCAGCAGAGGGAATGTTACGCATGTCCTCAGCAATTTTTGATGGATTCATAGCTGTGTGGGATGCGAAATATACGTATGAATATATAAGACCTGTAACCGTTATCCAACGCCATATTGATTCTTCTTGGTTACCCCTAATTGAAACACCGGCATTTCCAGAATATCCCTCAGCGCATAGTACTATTTCATCTGCAGCTGCCACAGTTTTAACCGATATGTTCGGAGAATATGAGTTTATCGATTCTGCTGAATATGAATTTGGATTTGGTGTTCGCCGTTTTAAGAATTTCAGACAAGCAAGCGACGAAGCTTGTATGAGCAGAATTTATGGCGGAATTCACTTCAGAGAAGGCATGGAATACGGTAAAAATCTTGGTAATGCCGTAGGTAATTATCACAACCAGAAACTAATTACTCGCAAAAACCAAAACTGATTTGGATGCGATACACAATATTTAAACTTCCTTTATCTGTATTGCAATAATATGGCTTACGTATAAAAAAAGGAATCCCAATATCCACTACCTTTTTTTAGGTTTTGGAAAATTGGGATTCCTTTCTTATTTCATATTCTACAATTTAATTTAATTGCTCGATATTACGATAGTTGTGACTTCTGGTGTAATAGGTTTTGAATTTTGCTTTCCGCATCTGCCTTCTTTTGCATTTCACGGTCAATTACGTCTTGATTTGCGTTGCTCATGAATTTTTCGTTGCCGAGCTTTTTCATTATTCCCGTTAGAAATCCTTCTAAATGCGCAATTTCTTTCTCTATTTTGGCAATTTCCTCTTCCTTATTGATTTCAATTTCCAATTCTACCCACATTTCCATGTTCTTTAGCGGAATCATCACAAAATTACCCTCTGCCATTTCCCCATCCTGCCAACTCACATTCGCTAATTTTCCAATCATTTCTTTGTAGGTTTCGATTTCATTTAATGGATTTCTTAACCATACTTTAAATTGAATTTTGGGGGAAATTTGATGCTGGGCCCTAACCCCTCTTAACTCCGTGATGGCATTTAAAACAATGTCTAAATCGCCTTTTTGCGATGTTTCAAAATGCGGATATTCTGAAACCACACACGCGTTGGCATCTAAAGCCAATCCTTGATGGATTTCCTCCGAGATAAACGGCATTATGGGATGAATGGCTTTCATCAGGGTATCCATAAATTGCTGAGAAGCCAATAACGCTTTCTGTGAAATTTTGGACCCGTAAGCCGGTTTCACCCCTTCTAAATAGGTACTGCAGAAATCATCCCAAACTAATTTGTATAAATTCATTAATGCATTTGACAATCGAAACTCTTTAAAATGCGATTCGTTTTCGGCAATTACTAATGCCATTCGATTAGAAAACCATTCGATTGTTTCCAATTCATAAGGACGCAGTTCGACTGCCTCTCCTTCCCACGACTTAATTAATCGAAACGCATTCCAAATCTTATTACAGAAATTCCTGCCTTGCTCAATTTGAGATTCATCAAAAAGAATATCATTGCCTGCAGGTGCACACAATAGCATACCCAATCGAACGGAATCGGCACCGTGTGACGCTATTAAATCTAATGGATCTGGACTATTTCCCAAACTTTTAGACATTTTACGTCGGAGTTTATCTCGAACAATACCCGTATAATATACATTTTTAAACGGCATTTCACCGCGGTATTCATATCCGGCCATGATCATTCGCGCTACCCAAAAGAACATAATTTCAGGGGCGGTAACTAAGTCATTGGTTGGATAATAATAAGATACCTCTTCCTCGGATTCAAAACCATCAAAAACAGAAATTGGCCACAACCAACTGCTAAACCAAGTGTCGAGAACATCATCGTCTTGCTTTAAATCTTCAAGATTGAAATTTTTATGATTTTCGCCAAACTTTGCCAAGGCTTCTTCTGCGTTTTTCGCAACAACATAAGATCCATCTGGAGCGTAAAATGCAGGAATTCTATGTCCCCACCACAATTGTCGGGAAATATTCCAATCACGAATATTTTCAATCCAATGCTTGTACGTGTTTTTTAGTTTTTCGGGAAAGAACTTAATCTCATCGTTCATGACCGCATCTAATACTTGCGGATTTTTCTTCATGAACTCTTGCATATTTAAAAACCACTGGGTACTGATTTTAGGCTCTACCACGGCATCAGTGCGCTCACTACAACCGACATTGTGGGTATAATCTTCAACTTTAATTAATAGTCCGGCTGCGTCGAGTGACTTCACCCATTCTTTTCTGGCTTGAAAACGATCCATTCCCACAAATAATTGTCCCGCTTCCGAAATAGTACCATCGTCATTCAAGGTATCAATTACCGGTAAATTATGCTTCAATCCAATTTCATAATCATGAATATCGTGAGCGGGTGTAACCTTCAACACCCCTGTTCCAAATTCTATATCAATATAGGTATCTGATATAATCGCCACTTCGCGATTAATCAATGGCACTCTTACCTTCTTGCCAATTAAATTAGCGTATCTTTCATCATTTGGATTCACACAAACCGCTACGTCTCCCGCAATCGTTTCAGGTCGTGCCGTAGCCACTTCTAAATATCCATCGAAATTGACGCCTTCATATTTTACGAAGTATAAGGAATCTTTTACCTCTTTGAATATTACTTCCTCATCAGAAAGTGTGGTCTTTCCTTGTGGGTCCCAATTTACCATACGGGTACCTCTATAGATAAGTCCTTTTTCAAATAAGTCGATAAATACGTCTCTAACCGCATCGCTCAACTTAGGCTCCATGGTAAATCGAGTTCTATCCCAATCACAACTGGCGCCTAACTTTTTTAATTGTTCTAGGATAATTCCTCCATATTTTTCCTTCCATTCCCAAGCATGGGAAAGAAAATCTTCTCTAGAAAGGTCAGACTTTTCAATACCCTTAGATTTTAATAAATTCACCACTTTGGCTTCAGTTGCTATACTGGCATGGTCGGTACCTGGAACCCAGCATGCATTTTTACCTTCCATTCTGGCTTTTCTCACCAAAACATCCTGAATGGTATTATTGAGCATATGTCCCATGTGTAATACGCCTGTAACATTGGGTGGGGGTATTACAACAGTGTAGGGCTCGCGATTATCTGGAGTGGATTTGAAAAATCCTTCTTTCAACCAATATGCATACCATTTATCTTCTATTTCGGAGGGATTGTATTTTGCAGAGATTTCCATTTACCGCAAAATTACTCATTTTTATGGAAGGAATGGGCGCTTCCCTTTCAATATTGAATTCGAAAAAAAGGAGGTACAAACTTTCACCCTCTTTGATGTAAACAAAAAAAGCCACCCCTTTGAGGATGGCTTTTTTACTTTTGAATATTTGAGGATTAAACTCCAGTATCGTGATAAACAGACTCTTCCAAGAATGGGTGATTGATCGCAACCAAACCACGCTTTTGCAACTGATTTAATGTCCAGTATACAAACAAACCTAAGAAGAATAAGAAAACTCCGATATCTAACAAACCAATGTGTGCACCGGGACCAAAAATACCTGGCATTACCATGAACCATACATCAAAATAGTGTCCGATAATCATGATAGAACCAATAGCTGGGAATACCCAATTACTTCTTTTCGCGCTTCTCATCAACAAGAACAAGAAAGGAACGGCAAAATTCAAAATGAAATTACCTAAGAAGAAGGGTTTGTAGTTTTCATAACGAATTTGATAGTACATCATTTCTTCAGGAATGTGTGCGTACCAAATAAGTAGGTATTGGAACAGCCAAATGTAAGCCCAGAACACAGTGAATGCGAACATAAACTTACCTAAATCGTGTTGATGTTCTTTATTTACCAAGCCCAAATGACCTTGTGATTTCAAATAAATAACGAATACGGCTATGAAAGCAATACTGCTAACCCAATGTGTAGCGAAGTTGTATACACCAAAGATAGTGGAGTACCAGTGAGCGTCTACGCTCATCATGAATAACCAGGCAAGGATAGAGATTAAAAATCCGAAGGTTACCAAGAAAGCGGCACTGAAACGAATAGATTTCTTGAAGAAAGACACATCTCCTTTAGGAGCATTATCTTCTTGTAATGACAAACCTCTAAGTTTGTTACCCAAGAAAACCCACCAAATAATCAATACAGTTGGGAAAATAAATAACATTTTAGTGTTAAGAAATCCAGATTTACCGTCAAGTACTCTGTCGTATCCAGCGTCACCAGGTTTCAAACCTAAGTGCTCGTAATGCGCCCAGTGATAAATATCGTCTTTTCCGAAGAACAAGGCAATTAACACTACTACAAAAGCAACTGGAATAAAGGTAAGCATGGCTTCAGGTATACGCTTAATGGTTACCGACCAACCTGCATTTGCTGCATATTGAATGGCATACCAAAACAAAGCACAAAGAGAAATCATAGTAAAATAATAACCAGCTACCAATAAGTTAGACCATATTTTAGTAGTCCAAGGTTTATCTTGTGCATGGTATTCAATACGAGGTCCGAATGACTCGTTTTCAACATTGGCATGCTCCACATGCGCTACCTCGTGATCGTGGTTTACCGCACCCTCTTTAGAGTCGGCAGCTTCATGGCTCTCATGTGATTTGTCACCATCATGTGATTCATGTGTTTCGTGCGTCGCAGCAGCATGATCGTTGTGTGCATCATGTGAAGCACCAGATCTATCAATCGTTGCTATTCCAATTCCTGTAAGTACTAATCCCAAGATCATCAAAATCATGGTAAAGCTCTTCGCTTTGGAAGGCATCGAAAACGTTTCTTGTTTTATTTCAATGTGATGTCCGTGTCCCATATAATTTTTTCTTAGGAATTAGTTTGACATAGTATTAGAAGCTACTGCTGTAGAATCGCTAGTAGAAACACTAGCGGAACCTGCACCGCTCAATAATTTAACATATTTTACCACTCTCCAACGGTCAGTAGGTTCTAATACAGAAGCATGGCTTCCCATATTATTTTTACCATAGGTTAAGGTGTGATAAATTTTTCCTTCCTCTAACGTTTTGATATACTCGTCGGAATAACCTTTCCATGCGGGTTTCAAAGCAGAAACCTTTTGGAATACTTTTCCGTCGTTATTTCCTTCGGCACCATGACAAGCTGCGCAATAGATATTATAAAGATATTTACCTCGTGTATCTATTTGATCAATTCCTGCGGGAGCTGTTATTTGAGTTGCAGAAGCTTCATAACCTTCACCTGTATTCGCCAAGGGATAGATGTGGGCTGACTTCCCAAGAGCTATAGAACCAGCAACGGGTTCACGCATGCTCATGCCATAAGGGTTCAATGTGAAAGAATCGGCTTGGTTATAAGGCTCATATCCTTTGGAATAATACATGTCAGGGGCGTATTCCCATCCGGGATCATTACCGCGGCTCACGCAACCAGAGGAAGCGATAAGTACGGCTAGGGACGCCCATACGATATTAAGTTTATTCGTCATTGCTTTAATTAAATTACGGTTTGAATACCATTGTGGAACTCACGGGTTTCCACTGCACCCTTATCTTTCATCAAGTCTATCAAACCTTTTTCATCCATACCTTCACACGTTTCAATTGTCATTATCATGCGGTCGTCTGTTTGACGGTCGTCTAATAAATCGTTTTTGATACCATGTAACATACGATTTCTAAGGAAGAAGAAAATTCCCATTCCGAAGGCGGTACACAAAATGGTACCTTCAAACATTACAGGTATCCATGATGGTGAAAAACGCACAGGTTTGTTACCTACGTTCACTGGCCAATCCTTCACGTACATGTACCAAATCATTAAGAACATGAGTGAAAGTCCGGTTAGTCCGCAGAAGAAAGCCACACGCGCTAAACGACTGCGCTTTACTCCTATTATACGATCTAGTCCGTGGACTGGATAGGGGGTAAATACATCATGGATGTGTATACCTTTATCTACAACGGCTTGCGAGGCAGACAAAAGAGCATCTTCGTCTTCCCATACACCGATGAGCATTTTATTTCTGTTTCTTAAACTAAGATTTTTATCTACTAATCCCATAATCTTACTTATTATTCGCGGTTGCGAAGGATGGTTTTAACTTCAGACATATTAATTACAGGTAAGAACTTTGCAAACAAGAAGAAGCATGTGAAGAAGATACCGAAGGTACCCAAAAACAAACCTACTTCTGTCAAAGAACCTGAATACATTACCCAGCTACTTGGCAAGTAATCGCGGTGTAGAGAGGTTACGATAATTACGAAACGCTCAAACCACATACCTACATTCACAACAATACTCATGATAAAAATAAACCATGGTGTTGTACGAGCCCATTTGAACCAAAACACCTGAGGTGCGATAAGATTACAACTCATCATACTCCAGTAAGCCCACCAATAGGGTCCAGTTGCACGGTTAATGAATGCATACTGCTCATATTCTACTACAGAATACCATGCAATAAAAAATTCTGTTAAATATGCAATACCCACCAGTGTACCCGTTACCATGATGATTTTCGTCATAGCTTCTAGGTGACCAATGGTAATGTAGTTTTCATAGTTCATTACTTTACGTGCCACAACCAATAAAGTAGCTACCATACCGAAACCAGAGAAAATCGCACCGGCTACGAAGTAAGGAGGAAAAATAGTGGTGTGCCAACCAGGTATCACCGAGGTAGCAAAGTCAGCAGATACAATAGTATGCACCGAAAGTACCAAGGGCGTACTGATACCCGCCAAAATAAGCGATACCAATTCATAACGCGCCCAAGAACGGGTGCTACCTGTCCAACCCATTGAGAAAAAGTTGTACCAAAACTTAGCCGTTTTAGTTTTCACTTTATCACGAATGGTTGCGATATCAGGAATCATACCGATGTACCAGAATAACAATGACACGCTGAAATAGGTTGAAATCGCAAATACGTCCCACAATAGAGGAGAGTTAAAGTTTACCCACAAACTACCAAATGCATTCGGTAAGGGAAGTGCCCAATAGCCAACCCAAACACGTCCCATGTGAAATACAGGGAACATGGCCGCACAGACAACCGCAAAGATGGTCATCGCTTCCGCGGAACGGTTAATACTCATACGCCATTTTTGACGGAATAGTAATAATACTGCTGAGATTAGGGTACCGGCGTGACCAATACCTACCCAGAATACGAAATTGGTAATATCCCAACCCCACATTACAGATTTATTGATGTTCCAAACACCTATTCCCGTCCAAACTGTCCAGAATAAGCTTACTCCAAAGATGCCTAAAAAGACTAACGAAAGGGTAAATCCAATTTTCCATGCACTGGAGGGCTGGTTCAAAATGGGACGAGAAATGTCTCTGGTAACGTCTGCGGCGGTTTTATCGCCCGTTACCAATCTTTCTCTAATTAATGAATCATGTATCATTCCTTGTGGGGTTAAATAGTTTCAGTATTACGAATTTTTGTCATGTACTTCACAGAAGATTGCACGTTCAATTCATCTAAAACGCTGAATGCACGCTCATTTCTATGTAATTTGCTGATATCGCTATCGGGGTTATGAAGATCACCAAAAACAATCGCATTAGATGGACATGCGCGCTGACAAGCTGTTTCAACTTGTACATTCTTCATGTTGCCACCTTCGCGTTTAACTTTGAGTTTTGCCTCCTGAATACGCTGTACACAGAAAGAACATTTCTCCATTACACCACGGGTACGCACTGTAACATCTGGATTGATAACCATTTTACCCAAGGGGTTATTGAAATGGAAATCAAACTTGTCGTTATCGTTATAGCGGAACCAGTTGAATCGACGCACCTTGTAGGGACAGTTATTTCCGCAATACTTAGTACCGATACAACGGTTATAGGTCATTTGATTCAAGCCCTCTGATGAGTGTGACGTTGCCAATACAGGACATACCGTTTCGCAAGGTGCTTGAGCACAATGCTGACACATCATGGGTTGGTGAATTACACTCACATTTTCCCAATGCTTATAGTCGCCTTTGTCGGCAGAATCTGCATCCGCAATGTCATTTTCACGCGTCATCGATTCTTTCTCACTTACGAAGGAGTAATAACGATCGATACGAATCCAGTGCATTTCACGACGTAAGCGAATCTCATCACGACCTACTACAGGTACGTTATTTTCAATAGAACAACTTACGATACATGAACCACAACCGGTACATGCGTTTAGGTCAATAGCCATTCCCCAAAGATGGTTTGGAGAACCGTCTTTACGGTATTCCGCTTTTTCCCAAATCGTGTAAATATGAGTTGCAGATTTCTCATTACCTGCATTTGGATTCTTTTTCCAAGAGGTAAAGGTACTTTCGCGCACTAGGTCACGACCTTCAATACTATGGTGGGTTTGCGTTTGAGCTAAAACGTATTTTTCTGAACCTTTAGTAATTTTAACATCACCAATAACTACATCACGTGTGGTGTTCATGAAAGGATACGCATTCACCCCAATTGGAGCAAAGCCTTTTTCAATACTTCCCCCAACCTTACCTGCATGTGTATGTCCAAAACCAACCGCTAATGAAACCGTATTATTGGCTTGTCCGGGTTGAACAAAAGCAGGTACGTTTTCATATTTAACCCCATTGGCTTCGATATTCACCGTTGCATCTTTATCGATACCCAATTTTGCAGCAATTTGCTTTGGTAATGCCACATAATTATCCCAACAAACTTTACTTACGGGATCTGGTAATTCAAATAACCATGGATTATTTCCTTGGGAACCTTCTCTCACACCTACGGATTGGTATAATACCAAATCAATGCCTTGCGCTTGAGATGATTTATTAATAGAAGCAGCTAAAGCAGAAACGTTTCCAACGTATGAAACCATTCCTTCATTCTTTGTGGTTTCTGCCACACCCATTTCAAGGGCTTTTTGGAACTCTGCTGCACCTAAAACGCCTTCCCAGTAGCTTCTAACAAAGAGATAGTAAGGAGAGGCTTCTAACTTTTGAGATAGAATTCCTTTATCTGCCAAAGGATCATTTTCATTAGCAGGAATAGAACCGGCCCAATTCAATAATGATTCTTGTGCTTGACGGGTATTGAAAACAGGAGCTATAGTAGGCTGTGTAAAATGAATAATTCCTTTCAATGGCTCCGCATCTGACCAACTTTCCAAGAAATGATTGTCAGGAGCTACAAACTGACAAACGGCAGCCGTTTCATCTTTTGTTGAAGCAAATGAAATCGATAATTTGGCTTTTGCAATCGCAGCAGCCCATTCTTTGTTATGATTGAAGACAGGATTTGCACCGTAGAAAATCACACCGGCAATCGTTCCTTTACTTAATCCTTCAAATGCAGCTTGAACACCGGCATCGCTACCTGAAAACTGATTCGAATGATTTACTAAGTCGATAGTACTGCTGTAATTATCCAAAAGCATATTAACAGCATTCACAACTTGTTGAACTTCGCTGTTATTGCTTCCAGAAATCACTAACGACTTACCTGCATTCTTTAATAGCAATTTAGCAGCTTTCTCTATTGAGTTACCTGCTAATTCCGCATTCGTAGGAACGGGAATTTGCGCCAAGCCTTTTGCTTTTGCTAAATAGTTATATAACGTACCCACATATGCCAACTCTTTCGAGGCTTGCATTGGGAAACGATGATCGGCATTGGTACCGGTCATTGATAACGTACTTTCAAATTGAATATGGACACTCATGCCACCTTCTACATCCGGACGGCGGTGCTTAGCATAATCTGCTTGAAATTCAACAGGAGAAATCCAAGTGCCTAAAAAGTCTGCACCAAATGATACGATAGCTTTGGCGTTATCAAAACGATAGTGAGGAACCGCTCTTTTACCAAAATCTTTCTCGTTGGCGTCTAAAATACCATTATATGATACGGCATCATAGCTAACATGCTCCACATTAGTGTAAGCTTCCTTGAAAGAAGCAATAGCGCGTAGTGTTGAGGGACTGTTAATGCTATTACTCAATAAAACGACTTTTTTACCCGTAGCTTTCATTACGGCAAGCTTTGACTTTATTTCACCATCTAATGTTGACCAATCTTGAACCTCTTGGTTTTTCATTAAAGGATTTGCCAAACGCTCGGTATCGTATAAAGATAAAATACTTGCTTGCCCGGTTGCACACAATCCACCTTTAGATATAACAGAATCGCGACTACCATCTAATTTAATGGGTCTTCCTTCGCGAACTTTAACTTCCACTCCGCAACCTACAGAACAGCTTCCACAGGTAGAACGATAGTAGTTGGCTACGCCAGGTGTTACATCTTCGGGCTTAACCAAATAAGGCACTGCATGACGCACATTGGTCTTGTAACAAGATGCCAATGCTACGGCTGTTACACTAAAACCGAAATACTTTAGAAAGTCACGACGGTTGGAGTTTAATTCAAATCCTTCATCGGACAGAGCCTGCTCTAAGGGGAGTGCCTCTCCAAACTCACGCTTTTGGTCTGCCAAAAACTGTGGGTCGCGATTAAGCTCCTCCTCTCCTTTCCAATACTTTATATTATTCGACATGTTAGCTGTTATTAATAGTGACATTTAGCACATTCCAATCCACCATTCATGGCAGGGGTGATTTTTACCTTACCATCGGGACCGAAATATTGGCTGTGATTTTGATTTTCTTTAAGATCTTTCTGAGCCTTATCATGCAAAGCAGCATAATAGTTATTATTGGCAACATCGATACCTGTATTACGGTGACAATCGATACACCATCCCATTTGAAGGCTGCTCCATTGCTGAACTTTCTCCATTTTCTCAATAGGACCGTGACATGATTGACACTGCAGCTTACCAACCACTACGTGTTGTGAGTGATTGAAATAGGCGTGATCAGGCAAATTGTGGATACGCACCCATCTAATTGGTGAAGGGTTATCGCCGAATTGCTTACCTGGCAACTCTTCTGGATTGTAGTCTAGTGCCGCGTATATTTTCTTGATTTCCGGAGAAATTTCTCCGTTGTATTTTTCCGTAGCTTGAACGCCCTTGTGACAATTCATACACGTATTTAGCGCTGGAATGGAGGCACTCTTGGAAGTTTCTACAGTTGAGTGACAATACTTACAATCTATCTCCAATTCACCGGCGTGAAGCTTGTGTGAAAATGCGATAGGTTGAGTGGGAGCATAACCTTTCTGAACCCCTACTTCTTCAATTGCAAATTTGTACCCATAATAACCCAAAGGCAAAGCCACTAAAGTAGTAACAATCAAACCTAATACAGTTGGATTCATTTTAGCTAAAGAAGCTGGCAACAAACGTTGTAAATAGCTGCCTTTAGCATTTAGCTCAGGATATTCATCTGGATTGGCTTCAGCGGCAATTCTCTTTAGCGTATTGCGAACTCGGGCCAAAACAATTAAAACAATCGCAAAAACTGCAACTAAGATTAAAAGGATGTATTTGGTCGAAGGATCGGATACGGGTGCATCAGAAGCAATAGCGGGTCCGTCTGTTTTTGGAGCCGCGGGCGCAGGTGCTGTTTTGATATATTCAACGATATCTAATACCTGTGCGGGTGTTAGATTTTCAAAGATATTCATAGCTGCCCCACCGTAATCGTTGTAAAGCTTCACGGCATCTGCATCACCACTTTCACGCAACTTTTTATTATTGCGAATCCAACTGACCAACCACTCTTCGGATCGTCTTTCGTGGACACCGCGAAGAGCAGGTCCTACGAGTTTCTTGTCTAACGCGTGACAGCTACCGCAGTTGTTGGCATCGTATAACTTTTTGCCTTCTTCTGCGTTAGGGGCGCCCTCCGCGAAAATTGGAGCTGCGATGGCAAAACTTGCCACGACTGCCCAAATTTTAAATCGATTAATGTTCATATCTAGCTTACGAAATCGTCTATCGCACCGCAAATATACCACCCATGCCCATCCGATTAAAATAAATTGTACACATGATTTCCAATTTAAAACGGCTCTAAACAAGTTGTTTATCTAAGTGCATTCCAATCATTTAGTATTTAATTCTTTTTGTCGTTGTTAATATTGTGTCATTTTTTACGCACTATGTCCACCAAATTCTACTACTGAATATCGTTATCTGAGGGATTTGTGACAAAAGTTGCAGCATTCAAATGTAGAAACTGATTATACGCTAAATAACTTGCCAAACATAACTGTGAATAATTCTGGCTGCTATTGCCAAAAGCTCCCGCTCGAGTATGCCATAAAGCTATAATCAGTGAATTTCCATTCGAAGCATCCTTGTTTAATTTGGCTGCTTTTTTCACATTACCACCACCTGCATTGTAAACATGAAGCGCCAACAATTGAAACCATAGGGCATCCTCATCTATTTCCAAATTCAGTTCTTTACAAATTCGCCTTGCAGATGGAATACAATAATATTTAAACAACTTAGCTGCGGCCATGGCCGATTTATCAAAATTCACTCTTTCGTCTGCATGTCTATTTACCTTCAAACCGTACTTTTTAGCTACAGAAGGCATTAACTGGAAATGTCCTCTCGCTCCTGCCGAACTTATGGCATTTGGATTATTAGGACTTTCGATTAATAAAAGTAATTGGGCATAAATAGGATTTACTCCATGCAAATCAAAAATTCGCATACCCTCAAATAAAAGGGGACCTATTTTTGAATAATCAAAAAAAGATCGTCTACCCCTAACAAATTTTATACTTGTTTCCCCTTCAGAAAAGCAAATTCCACGGTATAATTCACCCAAACATTTCAAATTTCCAGCGATTTCAATATCTCTTACCACATCTTTATGTACTATATCTACAACAGACCTTGTATTCTGATCTACTACCAAAAAGGAATCTGCACTTAACTGAATATCTTGAACCCAAAATGCTATTTCTGGTTGAAATAGTAACCAATTATTTTCTGCCTTATTTTCGATGGGTAGCAAACACGCAGTTTCACTTTTCTGAATCTCAATACATTCTAAACGATCCCTGTAGGAAACAATGGTATCGAATTTCGCTGCACTATCGATTTGCGCAGTGAAAAATGGGAATAAAGAAATCCAGAAAAAAGTCATCGCTATCTATTACAAAATTTTATCAAATAATTACGGGCTACCATTTCACCTAAAATCAAAGAGCGTTCCCAATCGGCACATGCGTTCTGCTTGTCTCCTTTGTTAAATCTCGCGATTCCCCTACCCAAATAAACATATCCTAAACCGTCTGATTTTAATTTAATTGCTTTTTCAAAACTCCTCTCCGCACGGTCCCAATCGCCTTTCTGTAACATTACATGTCCATAATCGCCGTGAAACGTTCCATTTTTAGGTTCAATCTCAATAAGTTCTATTACATATTTTTCACAAGTAGGCAAATTGCGCAAATAGAAGTGATTATCAAATCTAAGTTTTAAAGCTATAATATTCTTTGGATCGGTAATGAGAAAACGTTCAATATCGTTTAGTGACTTTTGATGATCTGCTGCACTAAAGTAGAGAAAGGCTCTTTTGTAGTACCAACCGGGGTTGTCTGGATCTTTTTTAATTACTTGAGAGAGCAACTCAATTGCATTTCTATAATTACCTGATTCTTCGAGAAGGGAAATTTGTGACTCTAACAACGAGTCACCCCCTATGCGATTTTCTATTAGCCAGGCACCGTCAATTACCGCCTCTTCATACTCTTTCATATATAAGGCCAATTGGTAGCGCGACCACCGTGCAGAAGTATCTTTAGGAAAATATTCTAAATATTTACTGATATCGGCCAAAGCAAATTGAAAATTTCGTGTTTCCTTATTGGCCAAATGACGAAACAAATACGCATCTTGCAAATCTGGATTTATAGAAATGGCTTTGTTGAGATCCACTAGAGCTGAACTAAAATCCTTTAATTGAATTTTAGACATACCCGAAAGGTACCAATATTCGGCCTTTTGTGGATATTGAGAGCGTAATTGATAAAACACTTTTTTTGCTTCACCATAGTTTTTATCCTTTAACGCTTTCAGTCCTTGCTCATAGCGAGCGGTTTCTGTTTGAGCGGAAACCAAATGGGTATACCCTAAAAAAAACAATGCAAACCACAAACTATATGCCTTCATTTTTGTCATTACAATTAACTCTGTAAAACTATAACGCACAAGACGCATTCGAGAGACTCGTTATGCACATTTTAAGAGATGTCCAAAATCATTTAGCTTTGAACCGTGAACATTAAATTGAACCAACGATATCAGCACTTATATTTAGTACTCGGATTTTTCTTTCTAACCAACGCAATTGTGGCCGAGTTTATTGGCGCAAAAATATTTTCCTTAGAAAAAACCTTAGGTATTTCACCGTTAAATCTCTCATTAATGGGAGATACTTTCAATCTTGACATGACCGCCGGTGTATTACTATGGCCTTTTGTCTTTATCCTTACCGACGTAATTAACGAATATTATGGTCCTAAAGGAGTGAGGCGATTGTCGTATATCACTGTTTTTATGCTCATATATTCCTTCATAATGGTGCGCATTGCTATGGGACTAGAGGGCGCTGATTTTTGGTTATTTTCCGCAAACAATTTGGGGATATCGAGCATGAAAAATGCGTTCAATAGTGTATTCGGGCAGGGGTTAATGATCATTCTGGGCTCTCTTGTCGCCTTTTTGATAGGTCAAATTGTAGACGCCTTCGTTTTTGAGCAAATTAAGAAAAAATCAAAAAACCGATTCATATGGCTCCGTGCCACCGGCAGTACGGTGGTAAGTCAATTTATAGACAGTTACGTGGTATTGGTTGTGGCCTTTTATTTCGGAGGAAATTATTCTCTAAAATGGGTATTACAGGTAGGAACCATCAATTACCTATATAAACTTCTGATGGCGGTTTTACTCTTACCCTTGTTATATTTCCTTCATAACGTAATTGATCGCTATTTGGGAAAATCTAACCAAACCACATAAATACAGCGGAAACAATAATTAAAACACTTGTAATCATACCGGCATTGTGTTCTAACTTGTGAGAGTTGAATTTATTCATTCCTTTATGAAAGACCCATACCCCTAAGAGGATACTTGTAATGGTCGTAAGTGTATATACTAAAGAAAGCCATACAAAAGCAGACCATCCTAATGGAGCGATAGCAAAAAAATAGCCTTCAATTTCCATACAAGGAGATAAAAACATCGCTAGTAAAACACTACCAAATATCCATTTGGAATTTTTAGAGGGCTTCCAATGAAAATGTTTATGCGTATAATGTCGGTATAAAAACACCAAACCCAATAAAAGCAAAATCACCGCTGATAGTTTTTCAAAAGGCAAATCGAATGGTAAATGGTTTATTTGTTCTAATGAAACTTCTTCGGCAATGGAACCAATAAAACTCAAATGTGCCGTGTAAAAGATAATCAGACCAATTATAATCGTTCCTACTACATGTGCGGATGCCGCCCAAAGTGAATATCTGAACAATTGCGCTCCGCTCCAATTTTGTTGTTTGCTTAATGCAATTAAAGGAAGCCAATGACTGGGTATTAAGCCATGCAAGAGGCTAATAACAAAAGCGGCGGTGAGCTGAGATTCGAGAATATTCATTCTTTGTAGATCGTTGTAAATTCAAATAAATCCGGGGTGCAAAAGTAGGTAACTAAACCTTCATATAAATAAAAAAGGCCCCGTAAACGGAGCCTTTTTTATTTATAGTGACAAAGATTACCCTTGAGCTTCTTGGATCCATTTGGTCCATTGCTCTGCTGAAATCTTAGCATCCTGCTCAGCTAATTCAGCCGCTTTTTCAGGAGTGATAGCAAGTAAGTCTTCGATGGTATTAACGTTTAGCTCAGCCATACGCTTTACCATTGCAGGACCTACCCCTGTTAAATCTTTAAGTTCTGAAATACCTTTAGATTCTTCAACAGGCGCTTCTACTTTTTCAACTTTAGCTGCTTTTTTGTTTTCTGCCTTTTCAAACTGCGCACGCAATTCAGTCAATGCATCCAACTCACCTAAAGTAGTTTTTTCTGCGTTCTGGTTAAGTTTCTTAACATTCTTTGTGGTGTTTTTACGTGCTTTTTCGCGACCTTTATCGTCTTGGTCGTTTTTAGCGCGCTCCGCACCCTTCCAAATATTTGTATGGGAAACGATGATACGTTTAGAATCTTTAGAGAATTCAATTACTTCAAATTGGAACACTTCATCTTCCTTCATAGGAGTGTTGTCTTCCTTCTTGATATGACGTGAAGGAGCAAAAGCTTCTACACCATATTGCAATTGAATGGTAGCGCCTTTATCGTTAATTCCGATAACGGTACCTTCATGCAATGAATTTAAAGTAAAGATTGTTTCGAATGTATCCCAAGGATTTTCTTCCAATTGTTTATGTCCTAAGCTTAAACGACGGTTGTCTGAGTCAACTTCTAAAACAATTACTTCTAACTTCTCACCTTTTTTCACAAACTCACTTGGGTGCTTGATTTTCTTATTCCAGCTTAAATCTGAAACGTGAACCAAACCGTCAATACCTTCTTCTAATTCAAGGAATAATCCATAAGAAGTAAGATTCTTAACTACACCTGAGTGCTTGCTACCTACTGGGTAACGTGAAGTGATTTCAACCCATGGGTCTTGAGTCAATTGCTTGATACCCAAACTCATTTTGTGCTCTTCGCGATCTAAGGCAATTACCAAAGCCTCGATATCTTGACCTACGGTTAAGTATTCAGAAGGATTGCGTAAGTGTGAACTCCAGCTCATTTCTGAAACGTGAACCAATCCTTCAACACCTGGCTTGATTTCGATAAACGCTCCGTAATCGGCAACGCTTACCACCTTACCAGAAATCTTAGAACCTTCACCGATTGATGGGTCTAATTCATCCCAAGGATGTGAAGACAATTGCTTCAATCCTAAAGAAATACGCTTTTTAGTATCGTCGTAATCAAGGATAACCACATTAATGCGATCGTCTAACTTCAATACTTCTTCAGGGTGGTTAATACGTCCCCATGAAATATCGGTAATGTGCAACAATCCATCAATTCCACCCAAATCAACAAATACACCGAAGCTGGTCATGTTCTTAACCACACCTTCTAATACTTGTCCTTTTTCAAGACGAGAAAGAATCTCAGATTTTTGAGCTTCGATATCATCTTCAATTAAGGCTTTATGTGAAACTACAACATTCTTGTAAACGTCGTTAATTTTAACAATCTTGAAGTCCATGTTCTTACCTACGTATTGATCGTAGTCACGAACAGGTTTTGTATCAATTTGAGAACCAGGTAAGAATGTATCGATGTTGAATACATCAACTACCAAACCACCTTTAGTTCTTGAACGAACATATCCTTTAACTATGGTGTCATTTTCATGAGCTTCCACAATTTTATCCCAAGCAGTTTCTTGAAGTGCTTTACGGCGGCTTAACACCAATTGACCTAGGCGGTCTTCAGCAATGTCAACAAATACTTCTACTTCATCTCCGATTTTCAAATCGGGCATGTCGCGGAACTCTTGGCGTGATACCATACCATCGCTTTTGAAACCGATGTTGATAACTACGTCTTTGTCGTTAATTGCTACAACGTGGCCTTTAACCACTTGTTTTTCTTCAACAGGATTGAAGGTTTGCGTGTACTGCTCCTCCAATTGCTTTCTGTCTGTTACAGAATAGCTCTCAAATCCTGCCTCGTCTGCATCCCAATCGAAATCATCATGCGCTGCCGCTGCAGATGTGGTTTTCACCGCTTCTTTTGGGGAAACCATGTTTTCTTGGTTTTCTGGGTTTTGAATTTCGTTAGATTCGTTTGTCAATGTAAAAATCCTCCTTTAAGGGCGGCAAAAATAATTGAAAACTTTTGTATTTCCTAAATGCAGAAAAATTCACGCTCAATAACTTGCAAAAAAGTTTCCATAATATCTCCACGCCTAGCAATACCCTATCGAATTTATTTTATGTTTGTATGTCATGAAAAGTACCAACAGGAAGTCAAATAATGCGTCTCCCATTATCAATACCAATATTAAATGGGGACTTTTCACTTTCGATGAACATACCGCCCCTTCTGGGTCTCATACGTATTTTAGCCGTTTCGATCCTACTCAAATAAATCTGGCATTAGAATCAGATTGCGACTATTTCGCAGTAGTGAAACAATCCAAAGACTTCAAACTTTCTGCCGGACTCTCCATTGATACTGCTGATTCGCCCTTTTCCTATTTATTAAGCGATTTTAAACAGGAAGGTTTTTTCAAACGCTTGTTTGTGGGAGCCGATAGGGCCAAAGAGTTGGGAAATTGCATCCTTTTGAACCGCGCGGCACTTGCCCAATTATCAGAACAAAACATATCCTGCGAAAGTATTTCTGAATTACATTACCATCTGAAAAAGGCCATAATACCTGTTCATTACCAATTTGGTAATCAAAAACCCATTAAGAAAGATTCCTTTCTACAAACACGAATTGCGAATATCCAACAATTCGTGGCTTATTACTTTACTAAAAATGCGTCCCCCCAGAAGTGGTTTTTCATTACGCTTGCTGTTTTAGGATTTTTTCATGTAACCCTTACCAGCCAAAAAGCGGGAATTTCTGGTGACGAATTTATTCAACATGAATACGGTCGGGTAATTGCCAATTATCATTTGAACAAATTAGGCATGGAAATGCCCATAGACACGCTGGCCTTGAAAGGTCAGAAAATGAATACACTAGCCAAAGAATATCCCAATATTGGCAAAGATATTGCCACCATAGAAGATCCTGATAAATTGATGCATCTATATGGATCTAGTTTTGATACTTTCAATTCCTTACTTATACATTGGTTCGATGTAGAGAATTATATGGAATTCCGACATTTCTGGAATGCCGTATTTGGTTGGCTTATTTTCCTTTTTGTTGCCTTAATTGCGCGCAGGCTGACTAATGGAAGTTGGATTTGGGCAAGTGTGGCCTTTATATTGGTTTATTTCACACCGCGTATCTTCGGTGAAGCGCTTAATAACCCAAAAGACATCCCTTTTGCACTTGGATATGTAATGAGTCTTTATTATGCAATGAAGGTGTTCCGAAGCTTCCCCCATTATAGAACATGGGATTTGGCCGGACTTGCCTTTGGTATCGCCTTGGGCATTAGTATTCGTATTGGTGGACTCCTTTTTATAGGTATTACCGGGGTTTATATGGGATTGAAGTTCATTGAAAGCATTGGATTTAAGCAATTTATCGGCTTTAAATGGAAAGGCCTACAAGGATGGGCTGTTGCTTTTTTAGCTACTTCCATTATTGCCTATTTATTGGGAGTTTATGTTTGGCCCTACGGTTGGGACAAGCCTATCGACAATCCGATGAATGCATTGAGTGCCTTTACAGACTTCCAAGTGAGTTTGAGACAATTATTTGAAGGCGTTTTATATGATTCTGATAAGCTTCCCCCCTATTATTTGTCGAAATACATCATAATTACCTTACCCATTGGCATACTTTTAGGTATTACTATTTATGTAATTACTACATTTATTAAACGCAAATCGTTCACCACTGAGGAGTTTTTGGTGTTTTTTGCTGCCGTATTCCCCATTTTCTACATTTACTACCAAGGAAGTTCCGTTTACGGAGGTTTGCGTCATATATTGTTCACCCTGCCAAGTTTTGTTTTACTAGGCACTTTAGGATATTATAAACTCGCGCAATGGTTGCCAAAACCAACTATTTCAGGTCCAGCACTTGCAATTTTACCGGCACTTTTACCTATTAGCTTTGTATTGAAAAATCAAAACCTAAGCTATATGTATTTCAATGAAACCATTGGAGGTATTGAAGGCGCTTATGGAAATTATGAACTTGATTACTACTTAGCGAGTTTAAAGCCGAGCTCGGACTACCTTGCTAATGAGGTTTTATCTAAAAATCCCGATAAAGAATACAAGATTGTTTCTTATGGAATGGATCAAGTGAAGTATTATTTGCGAAATTACCCCAATGCAAAAGTTGGATTTACCCGATTCGACGATCGCAGCGAAAAAACGTGGGATTATGCCGTGTTTTATAATGCCTATATGGATCAACACCGCTTACAGAATGGTTATTACCCTCCCATCGGAACTGTTTTTGCTCCTGAAGTTGATGGGAAAGCGGTAGGTTGTGTGGTTAAACGACCTAGCAATTTCGATTTTGAAGGCGTTCAAGCATTGCTAAAAGAAAATGATAACGACAAGTGTGTGGCATTGTTGAAAGAGTATCTGAAAATCGATAGCACCTCGTCTGAAGTGTTATTCTTTATGGCTAACGCATACGCCAACAAACGAATGGACGATAGCGCCTTGTACTTTGCGCAAAAGAGTCATCATGTATTTAAAGAAAATAGCAGAACCCTCTTTCTAACCTACCAAATCCACATGCGTAACAACCGCACCAAAGAGGCCATTGCTACTATGGATTCTTATATCAATTCAAGGCCCAAAGATCCCGATGGATATATCATGAAAGGCCAGGCACAATTGTACTCTAAAGATTATTATTCTGCAATCGCAACAGTTACCAAGGCCATTGCTTACAATCCCTTTGATGAACGTATCTATTCCATAGGTACCCAAAGTTACCAGTTCTTGAAAGACAATTCCAATACCCAATTATGGTATAAGGCGGCTATGTTAAAACAGGCGAAGACCCAAGAAGAACAAGGACAATCGATACAAAGCATCCGCACGATTTACCAATCGGCTACGGGCGAAGAATTAGACTTAGAGAAGTACTTCAGATAATTTCCCGGCGTTAATCGGTTCAGGTTGGCCTTTATCGTTAAGTCCAACCTGCGATACTTCTATCGCTAGGTCGTGTTCGTAGAAATACCACCATTTTTCCTCGACTGCCATTTGATTGATGCGTTCGCGCTCCTCCATGGTTTTGAGAGGTTCGATATCGTATGACATCACAAAATGAGGTTTTAAGTGGGCACTTGAGGGAAATAAATCGGCTCCATAAAATAATTTCTCTCCCTGGGGAAGCTTTATTAACGGCGCAATCATTCCATGGGTATGTCCGTAAAATACATGTACTTCAATACAGTTGGCAATAATATCGCCATGATTTACAAATTGCAATTTCCCATGTAGAAGTAATGGCTCGAAATTTTCTTTCAAGAAGGAGGCTTTTTCCCTTGGATTTGGGTTCATCGCACTTTCCCAATGAGCCTGATTAACATAATATTGTGCATTCTCAAAGTTGGGTAATAGCTCATCATTTACACGTTTTACGGCACCGCCACAGTGGTCAAAATGCAAATGCGTTAAAATGACATCCGTTATATCTTCGGTTCTCAGTCCTGCTTGTTTTAATGAAGCTTCTAAACTAAAATCACCATTCAAATAGTAGTGAGAATAGAATTTTTCATTCTGTTTGTTACCGATTCCGGTATCGATTAAAATATTTCGCCCTTCAAATTGAACCAATAAACAACGCATGGCCCAATTACATAGATTTTTATCATCGGCGGGATTAAGATTTTGCCACAATTGTTTCGGAACCACTCCAAACATGGCTCCGCCGTCTAACTTGAAGTTCCCCGTATGAATGCTTGTTAATTTCATATTAAAAATCTCCATAAACATCGGTTAAGGCCTCACAACCATCCTCCGTTATTAAAATGGTATGTTCGAATTGGGCACTAAGTCTTGAATCGATCGTTCTGGCTGTCCATCCGTCTTTTCTATCAATTTTACAACGGGCCTTACCTGCATTGATCATGGGTTCAATGGTAAATATCATACCTGGTTTTAAAATCGGTCCGGTACCTCTTTCTGCTATGTGTTGCACATCGGGCTCTTCATGAAATTTAAGCCCAACCCCATGACCGCAAAATTCAAAAACCACGCTATATCCATTCTTATGAGCATGTTCGGCAATTGCGGCACCTACATTTCCAAGATTGGCTCCTGGTTTGCATTCTTGCATTCCCAATCGGAGGCACTCCTTAGTTGTTTCAACTAATTTCTTGGCATATTCCGAAGGATCTCCAACATAATACATCTTACAGGTATCTCCAAAATATCCGTTCAATATGGTAGTAACATCAATATTCACAATGTCACCGTTATTTAAAACGGTATCGTTGGGTACACCATGACAAACAACGTCGTTAGGAGATATACAAGAAGCATGTTTAAACCCTCTATAACCTTTCGTTGCAGGAAGTGCGCCATTTTCCCTTACAAATGCCTCTATTAAGGCATCTAGTTCTTTTGTTTTTACACCAGGTTTAACAAAGGGTTCAATATATTTTAACGTTTTTGCCGCTAATTGCGCACTTTTTCGAATGCCTTCGATTTGTTCTGGAGTTTTTATTACTATTGCCACTTTATTGGTTTTGAAATAGTTACTAATTCTTTTAAAAATATTATGCATCCAAAGAAATCGCCTGAATGATATCTTGTTTTGTTATTATATGCCAATTCCCGCCCATGTCCATTACCAAACATGCACTGTTTTTTTCATTGATTCGTTTGCTTACATCTTCAATAGTATCTGCAAATCCAACGATTGGATACGGATCGCTCATTACTTCATTTACAGAGGACTCTAAACTACAACCATGCGACATTAATTTACGGTATAACACATTTTCTTCCACACTGCCTGTAAACTCTCCTTTTTCGTTGGTAACAGGAATTTGAGAAATACCATATTTCTGCATTTTATCAAAAACAATTTGACATTTTTCTGTATCGCTTACACTAATTAAAGGTCTGTCCTTATGGTTCTGAATTAAATCTAAAGCCGTTTTGGTAGGCTCCTTAGGCAGAAATCCACGGTCTTGCATCCATTCTTCATTAAACATTTTACCTAAATAACGCGTTCCATGATCGTGAAAAATAACCACTACTAAATCGCCTTCCTTAAACATAGATTTCATCTGCAGCAAGCCCGCCATTGCAGAACCCGCACTATTTCCTGCAAAAATCCCTTCCTCGCGGGGAATTCTGCGTGTCATTACGGCTGCGTCTTTATCTGTAACTTTTTCAAAGTGATCGATTAAATCGAACGCAACATTTTGAGGTAAAAAGTCTTCACCAATTCCTTCGGTTATATACGGATAGATTTCGTTCTTATCAAATTCGCCCGTTTCTTTGAATTTTTTGAATATCGAACCATAGGTATCAATACCTAATATTTTAATATTAGGATTTTGTTCTTTCAAATATTTTGCCGTTCCAGAAATAGTTCCACCTGTACCTACCCCAACTACTAAATGGGTTATCTTCCCTTCGGTTTGTTTCCAAATTTCAGGTCCGGTTTGTTCATAATGGGCTTTTGAATTACTTAAATTATCATATTGATTAGGCTTCCATGCATTAGGCACTTCGGCTGCCAATCGACTGCTCACACTGTAATAGCTGCGTGGATCTTCAGGTTCAACGTCAGTAGGACATACAATTACCTCAGCTCCAAAGGCTTTAAGTGCATCTACCTTCTCTTTACTCTGTTTATCGGTTGTTGTAAAAATGCATCGATACCCTTTAATTACCGCTGCTATTGCCAAACCCATACCTGTATTTCCACTGGTGCCCTCAATAATCACCCCACCTGGTTTCAACTTACCAGAAGCTTCCGCATCTTCAATCATTTTTAGTGCCATACGGTCTTTAATTGAGTTGCCGGGATTGGTTGTTTCAATTTTAGCCAATACCGTGCACGGAAGGTCTTGGGTTATTCGGTTGATTTTTACCAAAGGGGTATTTCCAATGGTTTGGAGGATGTTTTCAAAATAAGCCATTGGCACAAAATTAACCCACTCCGGTCGGTTTTCCGAATTAAGATACCATCTCTATATGGAAAGAGACTAATTTGACTGGCTCGCTGCTATAATTTGCGCTAAATGATGCTCTCCATGCCAAGCATATAGGGCAATAGCCTGGGCTAAAGAAACCTGCCGTTCTCTTTCAGGGTGGAAAATAGATTTTGCCAAGTAAAGCTCCGGTTTTTTCAAGCATTCAAGTAATAATAAACTCCATCTTTGGTGAAGTCCTAGCAAAATCATGAAACTGGCCTCATGATGGAAATCTTTCCCCATTCCACCGGTCCATGCATCTTGACTGTACAATTGAATTTCATTCACATCTTGACAAATAATATGCTGGGTTCTTAAATAGCCATTCATGTGAGAATCTGCCAAATGATGAATTAATTGCCTTATATTCCAAGAACCTTCCCGATAGGTTTTATCAAAATCTTCTGGCTTTAGGGTATTGATTACTCGAGCCAATTTATTTGGAAATTCTTTAACGGCAATAACCGATTGAAGCAACTCCTCTAAGGAGTAGTCTTTATCCCAGTCAAATCCGCTCATGCGATAATATCAAAGCCTGTATACGGACGCAATACCTCAGGAACTACAATTCCCTCAGGAGTTTGATACGTTTCTAATAATGCCGCCACAATTCTGGGTAATGCCAAAGCACTGCCGTTTAAAGTATGGGGAAGTTGTGATTTTCCATTTTCGTCTTTGAATCGGCAACCCAATCGATTAGACTGATACGTTTCAAAATTACTAACAGAAGAACATTCTAACCACATTTGTTGGGCGGGAGACCACACCTCCATATCGTACGTTTTGGCGCTGGTAAAACCCATATCGCCGCCACATAGAAGCAATACTCGATAGTGCAAGCCCAATTTTGACAACAAGGATTGAACATATTCAGACATGTTTGCCAATGTTTCATAGCTTTTTTCAGGATGTACCAATTGCACAATTTCAACCTTATCAAATTGATGTAAGCGATTTAATCCTCTTACATGTGCGCCGTAACTTCCCGCTTCCCTTCTAAAACATGGCGTATAACCGCAATATTTAATAGGAAATTGCTCCGATTTTATCATTTCATCTCTAAAGATATTGGTAATAGGGACTTCCGCTGTTGGAATCAAATACAGATCGTCTTCATTCACATAATACATTTGTCCCTCTTTATCGGGTAACTGACCTGTACCATATCCACTTTGCGCATTCACCATCAAGGGAGGTTGAATTTCTGTATATCCAGCTCTTCCCGCTTCATTTAAGAAAAATTGAATCAATGCCCTTTGAACAATAGCCCCTTTACCTTTATATACGGGAAATCCAGCTCCCGCAATTTTAACACCTAAATCAAAATCGATTAAATCATATTTCTTCGCCAAATCCCAATGCGGCACACTGCCCTCTGGTAATTGGGGCATGGTTCCAAAAACGCCTTCTGTTTTATTATCTTCTGCACTTTTTCCGGTTGGCACACTCACATCAGGTGGATTTGGAATCACCACTAATTGATCAAACAATGACGCATCCAATTCGGCTAATTTTTCCTCCATTGATTTGATGGTAGTCTTGGATTGTGCAGCTGTCTCTTTTATTTTATTGGCTTCGTCAATCTTTCCTTCCTTCATAAGCTTACCTACAGATGCAGCCTTAGCGTTGCTTTCTGCTTTTAAAGACTCCATTTCCGACTTTAACGACCGTATTTCCTCGTCTATTTTGAGAACTTCTTCAATCATTAATTTGGCGTCTATCCCTCTAATTGCAAGACGTGCAATCACTTCTTCGGGATTATTTCGTAGTCTAGGTAAGGTTATCATTTTATTTACAGCAAAAATCTTAAAAAAAGACGGATTCTCTATAATTCAATTGTATTTTCTACTTTTTAGAAATCCCCAATCTAAGGGCTATTTCATCGGACAAACCCAATGAAGCACTCAATTCATTTGGAATGCGACCGTCTAAAATCGCGTCGCGCACCTCATTTTTTATCACACCAATATCTTGAGGCTTGGTAATTTGATATCGCTCAACAATATGATTACCCGTTAACACAGGTTGAAAGTTTCTTAATTCATCTCTTTCGATAACATCTTGTATTTTCTGCTCTACTATTTTCAATCCGTCTAGATGGCGTTGAACCTTGATTTTATTCTTACTCGTTATATCTGCTTGACAGAGCTTTAATAAATCATAAATATCATCACCGGCTTCTACAATTAAACGCCTTACAGCACTATCTGTTACGATCTCTTTGGAAATCACTATTGGCCTTAAATGCATCGCAACCAATTTTTCTACATAACGCATTTTCTCGTCTAAGGGCAATTTCATCCTTCTAAAAATACCTTTTACCATTCGAGAACCCCGGTCTTCATGACCGTGAAAGGTCCAGCCATGTCCGGGTTCAAATCGTTTGGTTGCAGGTTTTGCGATATCATGAAGTATGGCCGACCAGCGTAGCCACAAATTATCGGTCAATACACATATCTGATCCAATACTTGTAATGTATGATAAAAGTTGTCTTTATGTGAGAGACCGTCTCTTGTTTCAACGCCTTGTAAGGCTACCAATTCGGGAAAGAAATAGTGTAGCAAACCGCTTTCATATAGCAAATTAAAGGCTACCGAGGGCTTCTTGCCCATTATCATTGCATTTAATTCATCGCTAATTCTTTCTTGAGAAACGATTTCGATACGGTTCGCATTTCTTTTAATGCCTTCCCATGTTTCTTTCTCAATCTCAAATCCCAATCGAGCAGAAAACCTAATGGCTCTGAGCATGCGCAACGGATCGTCAGAGAACGTTATATCTGGATTTTGATGCGTTCGAATTATTTTATCTTGAATGTCTTGCACGCCATTGAATGGATCTAAAAGGCTTCCATAGTCGGATTTCCCAAGAGATAAATAAAGGGAATTTATGCTAAAATCTCTTCGATTTTGATCGTCGCTCAAACTTCCGTTTTCAATGATTGGCTTTCTAGAATCTTTGCGATAGCTTTCTTTTCTAGCCCCAATTATTTCAATAATCCAATCGTGGTATTTGATCTGAGCGGTACCAAAGTTCTTGAAAACATTAATGCTTGCATTCGAATCGTTTAATTGTTGATGAAAAGCCTCGGCAAAATCAATTCCCGAGCCGATAACCACAATGTCTAAATCTTTACTCTGCGTATTTAGAATTAAATCTCTAACATATCCGCCAACCACATAAGCGGATATAGACAAGGCCTCTGCAGTGTCTGACAATTTCTGAAAAATAGGATTATTTAATGCGTCCAAGTTTACAAAGATAGCCACCGGCTTTATTTTACCGTACTTCAATGCTTATATTTGTGTATCCGTGGCAAGAAAAGGTTTGTTTTGGCTATTACTGGTTATCTACGCTGTAGGTAGATTCCTATTTCCCCCTTTAGAATTTACGGGTGATAGTTATGGTTATGCATGTGAGCTGATAAAAGGTGATCTTTGGAATTCACACCATCTACTTCACAAATATTTTTTAAAAGATCTATGGTTGATAATTCATCCTCTACACCTAACGGATGATCCCCTTCTGTTTTTTAGTACCCTTCATTTACTCGTTTCTCTTGGCTGTGTTTTTGTTTTAATGAAGATTTTAGAGCATCGTCATTGGTCTCAAAATCGAATCTATTTAGCACTTTTATTCTTACTTTCCGGTTTTGCTTTTACAAAGTACAATATCGAAAACGAAGTGTACTTCTACCCTATTTTACTGTCTTTAATCGGTTCGTATTTATATGAAAACAACAAACCTTTTCGCGCAGCTATTTGGTTAGGCATTGCCACGTTGTTTCATCAAATTCACATATTTTGGTTAATAGGATTACTTTTCCCAAGAGATTGGAAAAAATATCGAAATTATTATCCGTTAATTCTCGGACTATTCGTGCCAATATTAACCTATTCGGCGGTGGGTTTAACCACAGGTACTTCGCTTAATATATTATTATTTCAAGACGTAGAAGCAGGATTGGTACAAACCATCCCCAATTTAAAAAACTTTGTATTCCTTGCTGTTAACTCTGTTCGTACCTTATTTCAAATACACGGTGATATTGTGCTTTTTTGGAACCTTTGGAGCCCTTATTATTCGGGTATCGCAATCTTGTTGTTCATTTTGATACTTTTGGGTGCCGTAGTCTATATACGCGAACGCCGATACCGCTATCAAAAAAGCGATTGGTATCGTCCATATGCAATAGCATTCTTACTTCAACTTGTGTTCGCTTGGTATTCCGTAGGAAATATTGAATTCATGATCCTTCTTCCCTTTTTGTTCATTCTAACCCTTCGAAATGGAAGTCTATTACAGCATTCTCTTGTGTTTTCAATTGGCCTTTTTGTTTGGAATACGACCCAGTGGTTTATACCTATGGCAAAAACACGACCCAATAGGGTCCATGAACAAATTGCGATTAGCCGAAGAATAATAAACGACGATCAAAAACAAAGTTTTCGTGGACTTCAAAAAACCATCCTGGTATACACACAAAATGCAGCTACCGTTCAAAATGCATATGAATATGATTATTTGTTGGATTCAATAAAAGGCAATGAACGAATGGACACGGCACAGATGAAGGCAAATGGAAAATTTTTGCACCGTTTAAAGTTTATTCCCTTTGAAGATCTTAGTTTACGTCCTGGATATTGGCTCTCTTTTACTCACGGTCGGATGAATCGAACCAAATTGAGTTATGATTCTATGTCGAATCCCCCCAAACAACCATATGTAAAATTCACACGATTATACCGCGATACAGGAATAAATGGGGTATTGGAGCTTTATCGCATTTCTCCGTTAAACTAATTTTGAAATCTATTACCAGTTCAGGTAAGTAACATCTGGCAACAAGGTCAAATTTTGGTCTTTTACCTCGTATATGCTTCCACCATACTTTTGAATCAAACGATAATCATGGGTAGCCATAAGGACAGAAGTGCCCTCCGCACAAATTTTTTGGAGCAATTCCATAACCTCATCGCTTACCCGTGGATCCAAACTTCCAGTAGGTTCATCGGCTAAAACCAATTTAGGATTGTTAAGTAAGGCGCGTGCTATTACCAAGCGCTGTTGTTCTCCACCGCTTAACTCTGAGGGATATTTATAACCCTTATTCTCGAGACCTACAATGCCTAAAACCTCATTACATCTCGCCAACATAACATCTTGTTTTTTCCATCCTGTTGCCTTTAATACAAATAACAGATTATCGATAGCGGAGCGATCGCTCAATAATTGAAAATCTTGAAAAACAATGCCCAACTGTCTGCGTAAAAATGGAATTTTAGATTCTTTTAAACCATTCAACTGCATCCCACTTACCTCTGCTTGTCCTTCTGTAAGAGGAATTTCCCCATATAAGGTTTTCAAAATGGTTGACTTACCGGAACCGGTTCTGCCCACTAAAAATACAAATTCACCGGGATGTACGGTTAAGTCGATATTCTTTAAAATGGGTATTCTGCCTTGATAAAGAGTGGCTTGTTCTATTTTTATTGGAAATTCCACATACAAAAGTAATCAATTATCACAGGCAACTATTCCAATATATTCACACACAAGCACGGTGTACAGATTCCTTAACGAATGCTCCAATCAATTTCTTTAATTCCGTTGCTTTGGAGAAATAAATTTGCTTGACTAAAATGGGAACATCCAGCGAATCCGCGATACACCGATAATGGACTTGGATGCGAAGATGTCAATACGACGTGATTCTTAATTTCAATATCTTTTAATAAATCCTGGGCTTTGCTTCCCCAGAGCATAAAAACAACTGGATTTTTTTGCTGCGCAATCCGTTAAATAGTAGCCATCGTAATAGAATTCCATCCCAAATTTTGGTGCGACAAGGGCATCCCCTCCTCCACACTGAGAATGGTATTCATTAAAAATACACCTTGCTGTGCCCATGAAGTCAAATCTCCATGTAATAATTTAGTTCCAGGGATATCTCTTTGTATCTCGCTGAATATATTTCGCAATGATGGAGGCAAGCTAATGCCTTTATTTACACTAAATGCCAGTCCATTGGCCTGGCCTAGCCCATGGTAGGGATCTTGACCTATAATGACCACTTTAATTTGCTCAAAGGGCGTACATTCCCATGCTCTAAAGACTTGATTTTCCGGGGGAAATATACGAACGCCTTTACATCGCTTTTGGTCGATGAATTCATTCATAGATTGAATTTTTTCTATCAACCCATTCTCAATAAACCAAGAATGCCATTCGCTTTGTTCAGACAAACCCAAAGGCATACTGTATTAGCTCAAAAGTTCTTCCAATTCTTGCATATCTAGATTATTCAAGAGGGTATCTTCATCTGGAATAATGCTTTCTGCTAGTTTGGTTTTCCGCTGTTGTAAGGATAGGATTTTTTCCTCAATGGTATTTTTGGTGATGAACTTATAACTCATAACCGTACGATTTTGTCCGATCCTATGGGCTCTGTCTTCCGCTTGTTTCATGGTAAAAGGATTCCACCATGGGTCTGCCAGAAATACATAATCGGCAGCCGTCAAATTCAAACCGCTATTTCCGGCTCTCAAACTCAAAAGAAACACTTTAATTCCTTCCTTTTCTTGGAAAATATCAATTTGCTCTGCGCGGTCTTTTTCGTCCATTGAACCGTCTAAGTAGCAAAAATCGATATGTTGTTCTTTGAGTATTTCTGCAATATTTTTCAAATACCCTACAAACTGTGAAAACAACAAAATTTTATGTCCGTTTTCAATGGCGCGTACCAACATATGAATGATTTCTTCATCCTTGCCACTACTACCTTGGTAATCGTGTTCTTTAAGTATAGGATTCAACGCTAATTGTCTCAAGTGCATCAAGCCGTTGAAGATTTTCAATCTAGATTTATTGATACCTACCTGGTTTACATGGCTCAAAATTTCATTTCGATATTGGCTCTTTACTCTTTCATACAGCTCTTCCTGCTCCTCATTCATCTCACAGTAATGAATTTTTTCAATTTTCGGGGGAAGGTCTTTCATTACCTGGCCTTTGGTACGACGTAACACAAAGGGATCTATAAATCGTTTTAATTCTTTTGTTTTCCTTTCATTGCCTGTTTTTTCGATAGGTTTAATAAAATTCTTTTCGAAGTACGTAAAACTACCTAGAAGTCCAGGATTTAAGAAATTCATTTGACTCCAAACATCAGCTAATGTATTTTCAATTGGGGTACCAGTGAGGGCAATTCTTTTCTTTACCGGTATTTTGAGCAAATTCCGGGCAGTTAGCGAGGAAGGATTTTTAATGGCTTGACTCTCGTCTAATACCATCAAACGAAACTCAAATTTGCGCAAGATTTCGGTATCGTTGCGTAGGGTTCCGTAACTCATAATAAGCAAATCGAATTCGGAGAAATCTGCTATCAATTTATGCCTTCCAAGTCCGTTGTAAATGCATACTTTTAAATCAGGAGCAAACTTTGCTGCCTCCGATTTCCAATTGTATAATAAAGATTTTGGACATACTACAACGGCAGGTCCCACCCAAAATGTATCATTATGTTCTGGCTTTTCCGACCATTCCTGTAATTGTTCGCGGGAAGGACGCTTACTATAATAAGGGCCTTGTTTATAATCTAGATTTATATGTTGTATAACGGCTAATGTTTGGATGGTTTTACCCAATCCCATATCATCGGCTAACAACGCGCCAAGTCCGTTTTCTAAAATAAATCGTAGCCAGTCATATCCTTGCTTTTGATATTCCCGCAAAGTGGCTTTAAAGCCTTGAGGCAAATCATATTCGGGTATTCCCTGATTTGTAATGGTTTCCACCCAATCAGATGAAGGCAATTCTTCCTCCATAAAGGGTTGAATATCCTCTAACAAACTCAAATGTATTTTTTTGATTCTCAGGCCTTCTGCTGTTTCCTCCGAGAAGTTTATAACTTTAGCAAAACGTGCAAACCATTCTTTGGGAATGATTGCGACAGAGCCGTCGGGTAATACAAACTCTTGTTTGTTATTTAGTATATGGTTTCGTAAACGCTTAAAAGGAATTTCAACTTCCCCAAATTTCACGATGGCCATTACATCAAACCAATCGTCTGACTGATTTACTTTTACTTTTAGCTCAACCGTTCCGAGGTGGTATTTTATCTCGTTGAAGTCTTGTTCGATTTTAAATCCTTCGCGCTTGAGATTTTCGGTATTGTCATTTAACCACTCTATCAGTGCATAGGTTTTAGCATCTTCTGTTTCACTTTTGAAGATACTACCCTCTCCATGCACCAATCCAAGCTCTAATAAAATCTTAATTTTCTCTTTTTCCGTTTTGTAGGAGCGCTTGATTCGATAAAAGGTATACTCATCGTTTTCTTTTGCTAATCGCACATTTACCCGTTTATCTACGTGATAGGGAAACTGCCAATTTCCATACTGAAAATACAATATAGCCTGTGGAGCATGTTCCAGAACTTTGGTCACTCTTAATACAGGACGCACCTCCAATTGTTCGGTTTGTATGCTAAAACCTTTTGCGAAAACATCGTGATTTTCGAGAAGGGGAAGTACGAATTTTTGAAGATACAATTCTTCTTGCTTGGGATCTATATGTATGTGTTTTTTGCTAAAAAACGGTTTGATTTTATTTCCGTCGATATGTTCGTGGAAAAATAGGAGTTTATCGCGAGTGAGCAACCATGCGGGCTTTCCTACTAATAACTCGGCATCTTTTTCATAAATATGCACTTTTTCATCTTTATGACGCAGGGTAACAAAATAGTTGATACCTTCTTCGTCACGTCTGAAATGAAATAGAACTGTAGCAGGTTCATTGCTGAAATGCAATCGAGAACCCATGGGCTCACCCAAGTTCCCAGACCGATACAATGGATAATCTTTGATGATATTTAATAGCTTCACCAGATTATTCTCGATATTTTCCCGAACCAGTTTTTTTACATCTTCATTAAAATGTTTGGCGAAGAAATCGGTGGCACGGATTTTCTTATTTCCCGTGTAAAATTTCTTCATTATTTGATCTACTTCATAATTTTCTATGATGTTAACAGCCTTTTTCTGATTGTCGTCTAATCCATAATAATCTGCATTTTGCTTGCGAATGCGCTGAAATGTAAGCGACGGATTGCCATTTTCTAGCAACTGTATGGCATTGGCTTCTACGACCATCCCAAAAAAGGGATGATTCACAAAAGTAAAAACTACCTCAAATCTTTTTGTATTTACAACTTCCATATTGCACTTTTGTGAAACAGAAACCTCAAATTTACAGCCGTAACGGGGTTTTCACTAATTTTGATGACTTTTTTCCTAAACATTTTTTAAATTCTTGCAAATAAGACATGAACCAACCCTCTAAAATTCAAATTTACCAAAACATTCATGCTCAATGGTCAGGTTTATATGATCCAGAAGTCCCTTGGTACTCCAATTTAAGCAATGCCTGTGCCCTCTTGCATAAGGAACTGCAACCATGGTGGGTTGGTTTTTATTTAGTCGAGGGAAATAATTTACACCTCGGACCCTTCCAAGGGCCAGTGGCGTGTACAACAATTCCCAAAGGAAAAGGAGTTTGCGGAACGGCTTGGGAAAAGGAAAAAAGCATAGTGGTTCCCAATGTGCACTTATTTCCAGGTCACATAGCCTGTAGCGAAGTTTCAAATTCCGAAATCGTGGTGCCCATTTTTATTGATAATAAGATTTGGGGTGTTTTGGATATAGATAGTGCTGATTTTGATACTTTTGATGCTACAGATGCACTCGAACTCGAAAAATTTTGTGCATCTTTGACAAACAACTAATTTCTATGGACACGACGGTTAAATCTACTAAAAACATTGCTATTTTGATTGTAGTAGCCTCCTTAGGCTATTTTGTTGATATCTACGATTTGATTTTATTCAATATCATCAAAAAAGAAAGCTTAGATGCCCTTTCCATTGATTTCCTTACCAATGAAACTGTGCTTTTTCGCTGGCAAATGGCGGGAATGTTATTGGGCGGTTTGTTTTGGGGGATTTACGGCGATAAAAAAGGCCGTGTGAGTGTTTTGTTTGGAAGTATATTAATTTACAGCATTGCCAACATTGCGAATGCATTCGTCACCACACTTTGGGCTTACAAGATGTGGCGTTTCATAGCGGGTTTAGGACTTGCGGGAGAGCTTGGGGCTGCCATTACCTTAGTTGCCGAATTGATGCCTATTAAAAAACGGGGAATTGGAACGATGATTATTGTAACGTTTGGTGCATTAGGCGCGGTTGCCGCCTTCTTCGTTTCGAATCAGGGAGATTGGCTCGGTGGCATAATCGAATCCATTATCGGAAGTCCGGTGGCCAACTGGCAAGTGGCGTATATCGTCGGCGGAGGCATGGGTTTACTGTTGTTATTGCTGCGCGCTGGTACTTTTGAGAGCAATATGTTCCAAAAACTAGAAGGTGAAGAGATTGTAAAGAGAGGCAATTTCTTTCAGCTCTTTCAAGATAAAAAAACATTTCTTAAATATTTGGCTTGCATCGTCATTGGCTTACCGGTATGGTTTGTGGTTGGAGTTTTAATAGCACTAGCACACCGGTTTCTTCCTGCAATTACAGGAAACGAACACATTTTAGAACTCATTCCAACCAAAGAAATGGTACTTTGGAGCTATGTAGGTCTCTCTAGTGGTGATTTATTGTCGGGAATATTGTCGCAAGTCATGCAAAGTCGTAAAAAAGTAATCCTGATTTACCTCTCGAGCATTATCTTAATAATGGGATTATATTTATACGGTCCTATTGGCTCGCCTAATTACTATCGCTTTTTGGCATTGATGTTAGGAATCTCGACTGGATACTGGGCTTTGTTTGTAACCAATGCATCTGAACAATTTGGCACAAATATTAGAAGTACGGTTGCCGCTACAGTGCCGAATTTTGTACGCGGTGGAATTTTAATTATCACTTGGAGCTATGAGTATTTCGAAGTGGTTTTTGATTCCCCTATTCACTCAGCAATGTTCGTCGGAATAATTTGCGTTTCTCTTGCAATTTGGGGAACTTTGCACGTCGAGGAGTCTTTCCACAAAGATTTAGACTACTACGAATAACACATTGAATACAAATAAAAAACCAAGTTTCGTCGAGCAAGTGGTATATGCCATATTGAGCGACCAGAAAAAAGGCAGCTTAAATGTCAATCGCATTTACTCCCGCCTTCCTATAGATGCCAACATCTCAAAAGAACAAATTCATCTAGCCTTATTATCTCTTGTGCAAAAGAAGAAAGCAAGACAACCTTCAAAAGGACAGTTTCAGGCTATAATTAGTGGTCAAGTTTTACGGGGAACCATAACTGCCAGTAAACGGGGCGAATTGGTGCTTGAAAAAGACGATCGCGAATGGGTTTACCTGCCTACGAGAGTAACCGATAAATTATTGCCAGGAGATCTAGTTGAAGTTTCGTATACCCAAAAGGGCAAACGTCAATCCTTTGAAGACGTAGTATTATTATCGCGCAATCCACCTAAAATAATGGGAACACTGGATGTTTTTGACAACAGAGCTTATTTACTTTCACCCGGAAGTGGATTGCCCGATATTGAAATCCAAGGTGATGTTGATAATGCATTAGACGGTCATAAGGCACTTGTAAAAGTGACCGATTTTCCTAGAAATAGCAGATTTCCCATTGGTGAAATCGTTGAAGTATTTGGGGTTCCAGGAGCACACGATACCGAAATTCACGCGATAGTGGCCGAATTTGGATTCAGTACCCAATTCCCAAAAGAGGTATTGTTAGAAAGTGAGGCCGTGTCTCACGAAATAAAAATGGCCGATTATCGTGAAGATTTTCGAGATGTATGTACGTTTACTATTGATCCAGAGGATGCGAAAGACTTTGACGACGCTCTTTCCATTCGACATTTAGAATCCGGGAATATTGAAATTGGAGTACATATTGCCGATGTTGAACATTACGTAAAGCCGGGAACCGAACTTGATAAAGAGGCCGCGAACAGAGCTACCTCCGTTTATTTAGTAGACAGAACCATACCCATGCTTCCGGAAGTGTTGAGTAATGATTTGTGTTCTTTGCGCCCCAATGAAGATCGCTACGCTTTTTCGGTAATTATTGAGTTCGATAAGAATTTTCATATCCATAACACTAGAATTACCAAAACCATCATTCATAGCGACTTCCGATTTTCATACGAAACGGCTCAAAATCAGTTAGATGAAAAACTAGGTAGTCATTATACTGAATTGGCCTTGTTAAACACCATTGCCAAAAAGCACGAGGAAATTCGTTATAAAGAAGGAGCTTTGAAATTTGAATCCAAAGAGTTGAGGTTTTTATTAGATGCTGACTTACTCCCGACCCAAGTAATAGAAAAGAAACGTTTTGACACCCATAAACTGATTGAAACATATATGTTGCTGGCCAATAAAATTGTGGCCAAGACGGTATATGACGCCAAAACACCTCCAGTACCGTTCATTTATCGCACACACGATGAGCCTCCCCCGGATAAATTGATTGAATTTGCTAAATTTTGCAGACAACTGGGCTACCCCATTCAAATTGAAAATGAAAAGGTAATGAGGGCTTCCTTCAACACCCTTTTGGAAAGAACCGAAGGCAAGCCAGAACAAGAATTATTGCAACAAATGTCGATTAGAACCATGGCTAAAGCCGTTTATACCGGACAAAAAACAAGCCATTTCGGATTGGCATTTCCTTTTTATACCCACTTCACCTCTCCCATCCGTCGATATCCGGATTTATTAGCCCACCGGTTATTATTTGAATACTTACAAAGCAATTATTCTAAGGCTTTATTAAAGCCCGAATTGATCGAAGCACTTGCCAAACATTCAAGCAATCGCGAGCAAATGGCATCCGATGCCGAACGTGCCAGTATCAAGTATAAATTAACCGAATTGATGCAACGCCATGAAGGAGAGTCTTTTGAAGCGCGTGTAACTGGTGTTACCGAGTGGGGTATATATGCCACTATTTCGGAATATCATGCGGAAGGATTAATACGATTGCGCGATATCACATTTGATCGTTTTACATTCGTTGAAGATAAAAGAATCGTTGTTGGTAAAAGAACCAAACGCACCTATCAATTGGGCGATTATTTATACGTAAAAGTGAAGCGCGCCCTACCCGAAGAACGAACCATAGATTTAATTTTAATAGAATGATAAATTCTCGAATACAATATTTACAAAAAGCCTATTTCAATTATTTATTGGAAAACCCATTTATCGGGAGTCCTGAAAATTTATATGAGCCGATGAACTATATCCTTTCTCTTGGGGGAAAACGGATACGTCCATTGCTTGGCCTCATAGGCAATCAATCTGCAAATGGCGATGAAAAAAATGCATTGCCTATCGCTCATTTGGTTGAAGTTTTCCATAACTTCAGTTTAGTACACGACGATATAATGGATCGTGCGGATGTACGCAGAGGCAAACCTACCGTACATATCAAATGGGACATACCTACTGCTATCTTATCGGGTGATAATTTATTGGTAAAAACATTTGAGATTTGGAATCAATACTCGGGTCCGAATAAGGATGAAATATTAAATTGTTACATCAAAACGGCCATAGAAGTATGTGAAGGACAGCAAAAGGACATGGATTTTGCGGCTCCAGGAGCCCAAGTTACCGAAGTTGCCTATTTGGATATGATCCGTCAAAAAACGGCTGTACTTTTGGGCGCCGCTTTAAAAATGGGATTCTTAAGTGCAGGTGGAAAATCAGAACATGCCGAAACCTTTTATGATTTTGCCCTGCAAACAGGAATGAGCTTCCAAATGATGGACGACTATTTAGACACCTTTGGAGACGAAACAAAAACCGGCAAAAAACAAGGTGGTGATATCCTTGAAGGAAAAAACACGTGGTTAAAAATCAAATCTCTAGAATTAGATCCAGATCTAACCCATTCCCTTTTTGAAATTCAAGGGGAGGTCCGTATAGAACCAGTTATTTCACATTGGAGAAGTCTAGGTCTCGACAAAGGCATTCAAGAATTGGCCGCCTCTTATCATCAAAAAAGCATGAATGATTTGAACCAACTAAAAGATTGGGGATACGATATTACATTATTAACCGAGTTATCGGAGTGGTTATTGGGGCGTGAAAATTAATGAATTACCAAAACGGTGCCTGTTTTTTGATACGTTTCATTATCCCAACCTTCGAAGGTCAGTAGCCACGCATATACCCCATCGGGTACTTGTTTTTCGTTGTACATTCCATCCCATTGCTGCTTTTTTGCGGTAGATTCCCATATTTTCTTACCCCACCTATCATATACCTTCATGGAGTATTTCCTAACGAATAGCGGAAAGGTCCCCCAATTCTCATTGATTCCATCGCCGTTCACCGTGAATGCATCCGGCACCCATACTTCAGGAGGCTGAATCAAGTAAATCCAGTTACTTTCAGTTGTCGCGTTATAATCAACCTGCCCGCCTTGAATCGATTCTTTCCCGGTAACTCGAAAAGAGTATCCACCCCAATCATAGTCTAAATCAGCATCTCTAAAAGTTCTATCGCCACTTGTGGAACCTAAGAACCCAAAACCTTGATTTCCCTCGTGTTTTCTTTCAATAACCCAATTGGATACCCCGTTTTGCCACCCCCTATAATCATCCCACTCTAAATCAAAATAAGGATCGGGCCAGTATTTTGAACTTCCTTTTAAAACCACATTACAGCCCAGATTGGAGGCGTTACTTATGTGGCCACATTTATCTGTAACTACAATTTCATAGCAATAAGATTCTAAGTCAACATCGAATGAGGAATCTGTTAAAAAGGTGTCTTTGGTAATTAAAAAGGGCATTCCGGGTTTGGTTCCCACTCCTTTTTTATATCGGTAAACCTCAAAGTCTTTGAATTCAGGTTCTTGAGACATCTCCCATTTCACATCTACCCTTTTGTCTTCAAAAACACTTGCACTAATTAAATGAACCGGTGTAAGCGGCGAATTTAACGAGCTCACACTGCACCATTTGTAAGGTGCATTAACTACCTTGTCACAAATATTTACCGCAATAATTTCATAACAGTAGTTATTTATGTGAGGATCCAACACGTTATCGTCTACAAAAAAACCGGCGGCATTAGATCTAAGGGTGTCTAGTATTGTTTGGGTTCCATCAGGAAAGGTCTTTACCAAAAGGAAATATTTAAAATAGGCACTATTGGCCGTTTGCGAGGGCCATTCGATGCGCATCCGATTTTGAAAGCGTTCAAATAATACACAAATGGCATCTGGGGGTAACACTAAAGGCGGCGGGGTAACCAATATTTTAATGGTCGTGTAAAACGTATCTGCGGTAGGACATCCGCAATCAAACACCATAACGTCGATTATGAGGGTATCCGTTAATACCGATTTACAATTGGTTTGCCATTTCACGCTAACGTTAGCAGATCCGATCCCTTCTTGAGTAACAATTATTGGAGTATCGCTTCCTAAAAACGCGGGTAGGTTCCGGAAACGTGCGTAGAGCCTTACCGTGTCATGAAGGTCGGGATCTTTAGCTTGAAGAGAAATATCTATTTTGTCGTTAGCAATTATTTGAACAAAATCGGGATTCATTAATGGCTTTCTATTCAGATTTTCCACGTCAATTTTAAACATGGCATTATTGCAATTGGAACTCGGCATGTTCCGACTCCATGCTCCGGGTGTGGTTGGATACACTCCATTCTGTCTGCAACCTCCGCACAAACTTTGATATATTATGCCTTTTTTATCGAATCGACTCGTGCCACCATCTACATGCTCCTCCGCTTCCGCATTCAAACGGCTAATGCCGCCGAAATAGGTTGCAAAAGCCAAATCGTACATATTTTTTGCAAAAACGGCCACGTAAAAATCGCTTCCATCGGTTTGCCGTTGAATCGCATCTGCCGTCAATGGCAGATTACGCGTATTGCCTCTATTTCTAAATGTTTTTTCGTTTCCTGTATTAACATCATATAAAGCGGAATTGGTATTTCCACCCCAACCTGAGATAAATATGCGTTCGCATCTATCTATTAAAAACGCAGACGGACTTATATTGGGTAGATTCCCGTTGGCTCCAAAACACGATTGCAATTCAATAGCTCCTAAATTCTTACTAAATCGTGCAATAAATTGTCCGTTGTTTCTATCATCATGATATCGGGCATTTATAGCAGGCAAACTCCCTTCTGTTTGTCCAAAAATATACGGTCTGCCTGCATTATCCGTTTGTACAAAAAAAGCTTGGTCATATTCACCGGTTCCAAAATATCGACCGTTTTGATATTCACCATTTAATATATTCAATCGCATTACAATTGCATCTGCGGAAGTTCCATTTAGTCCATTATTACCCTCTCCAAACCAATTAGCTCCATAATGCACCAAGAAATCGTTTCTGTTAGTTTGTGATGAATACGTACCACCAGCACCAAAAATTTGACCAGAATCGTTCAACGCGATTCCGTAAATCGCATCAAAATTATCTTGATTGGTACCTATTACATGTGACCAATTCAGGTTGTTTAAATTTTTATTGAAAGAAAACATCACACCATTCGAAGCCGAAAAGGTCGTAGGATAAGAAGTTCTTACGGTATGGGGAAAATCCGTGGAATAGGTAACCCCTCCTACATAAACATTTTCGCTATCTTCAATGATTTCTCCTCGAAATTCATCTGCGTAATTGTAAATAAGGGGAAAGTCATTCACATTGCGATTGGATCTATCAGCGCCTACCCCATCTAAACCGGTGGATCCAAAATAAGTGGAGCCTAACAAAGCGCTTCCATTTTTATTTAATCGGGTGATAAAATAATCATAATCCCCATTTTGAGAGGTATCAAAGGCGTTTGCGGTAACAGGGAAATTTTTAGAACGGGTGGTGCCCATAATAAAGAGGTTAAACTGAGAATCTACCACCATAGAATGCGGTTGTTCGTTATTATTTCCGCCTAAATAAGTACAAAACAACAGACTATTTCCGATGGTATTGAACTTTAAGATTGCGGCATCTCGGCTGCCTCCATAACCTAAATTTTCATTTTTTCCGCCTGCAAAATCTACTTGTACCGCCCCGGTAGTGGTAGGAAGTCCAAAGTTAAAAACCGTACCCCCGGAATACGCATTTCCCAAATAATCATAGGTTCCTGTGCAACCAAAATTATCCGCAAGTGACCCACTATAGGTGCTAAAAACCAAAAAAGGATCTATAATCCATGTAGCATCTTTGTCGGTTGTAATGGGTTCTTCCAATTTTATGGTTGCCGAATTATTAGATACTACATAAATGCCGGCTCTTTGATTTTGTGGCTCGTTTAATTGGTAGATCTCAGGCATCGACTCAGTATATAATACATTTCCTGAATCGTCTAATAATTGATATTCGATGTCACCAACTCTTTGTAATTGAGCCCCTTTATAACTGATTTTTATTTGATTGGGATTGGCTCCGTTGTGCACAATCCAATTGTATTTAAGTCCCCCTGGTCCGGCAATAAATTCTAGATCTATCCCATCATAAATGTCATCAAACCTTAAGCGACTGAATTTGTGTATATCCGTAACCCACGATTGCCGATTTTTCCCTAAGAAGTAGTTATAAACTTCTGAAGATCGTTGTCCATCAAAATTAGGAACTCTAAAATGTGCATTGTTAAAATCCATTTGAACTACCTGGGTGTTTAATACCTGATTTTCAATAGATTTATCGTGTAATTTATTTAGTTCCTCTTCTTTGAAAAATTGAATCCAAACACCCGATTGTGTGATCCAAACCAATTGAGAGTTGAATTTGGCTTGCGCAAACACCTCTTTAGGGAATTGTCCCTTATTAGGAATAAACAAGGGTTGTTCAGAAGGAAGCGCATGTGCACGAATAAAGGTGAAAATGCACAGGCACATCGATATGAATATTTTATTTATTTTCACCTTTGGTTAATACAGACGTGAAATTCGTCAATTTTGTTGGCTCGCACAATACCGATAGGCTTGTTTTTGTAATAATTGCAAAAAAAAGTCACTTAACTTTGCTGCGTGAGAATTGTTTTTTACGGGACCCCCGAATTTGCTGCGAACTCGTTAAATAAAATTACCCAAGCTGGATTTGAAGTAGTGGGAGTAGTAACGGCCCCAGACAAACCCGCTGGAAGGGGACAAAAAGTACAATCGAGCGCCGTGAAGATTGCAGCCGATAAATTAGGATTACCTGTTTCTCAGCCCACTAATTTAAAATCTGATGAATTTGCAAGGCAACTACAAGAATGGAACCCGGATTTAGGTGTGGTTATAGCCTTTAGAATGATGCCGGAAAAAGTGTGGAACTTCCCGCCTTTAGGTACGGTCAATTTACATGCTTCATTATTACCTGATTACAGAGGGGCGGCTCCCATCCAACATGCCATTATAAATGGTGAAACTACCACAGGAGTGAGTACCTTTTTCTTAAAACATGAAATTGACACAGGTGATATAATAGATCAAGCTTCCATGGAGATCACATCGGATATGAATGCCGGAGTTTTGCACGACTTACTGATGGAAAACGGTGGCGAATTGATGGTTAAAACCCTAAAAAAGATTGCCCAATTCGGTAAACACACGCCAACAATTCCACAAATTAACAAAGGTATATCGTCTAAAATAGCTCCAAAAATCACAAGAGAAACGTGTCGCCTTAGTCTTCAAATGAATTCTAAAGATGCGCTAAATAAAATACGAGGACTTTCCCCATATCCGGGAGCCTGGATTGAATCTCAATGGGGCGACATGAAAATATTCCAAGCTGAGTTATTCGAATCAACGGATTCTATGGGATTGGGAGTTGGCATTTATGAAAAATCACTTGTCATTGTTTTTAATGAAGGTGCTTTAAAAGTATTAACGCTTCAGTTGTCGGGCAAATCCAAGATGAGCGATGTGGATTTTTTAAATGGATTTGCGAAAAAAAAATCAAAATAAATTTGCAATAATCAAAAATCTTGTCTTTCTTGCGTTTCAACAAATATCTAGAAACGCCTATAAGCCAAAATACTACCTAAAAAAACTTACGTTTAACTTTAACCTAAAGGAGGTACTATTATGGCAAACACATGCATCGCAGATGGCGTTTTAATCAAGCGTTACGTCGAAGGAAACACAGCGGCCTTTGAAATTTTAGTCAATCGCCACAAAGACCGTATTTACGGCAGTGTAATGAATATTGTTAACGACTCCTATTTGGCAGAAGACATTTTCCAGGAAACGTTCATCAAAATAATTCACAATATCAAACGAGGAAAATACAACCATGAAGATAAATTTTTGCCATGGGCGTTAAGAATTGCCCGCAACATGGCAATTGATAGTTTGAGAAGAAAAAAACGCATGCCTACTGTAGTAACATCTGATGGCAGCGACTTGTTCGAAACATTATTCATTGCTGAAAAATCACAAGAAGATATTCGCATCGAACAAGAGGAACATAATGAGTTATATGCATGGATTAAAATGCTTCCTGAAGAGCAAAAAGAAGTGCTAATTCTTAGGAGTTACGCCCAACTTAGCTTCAAGGAAATTGCCGCCATAACTGATACAAATATCAATACCTGCATCGGCCGTATGCATTATGCTCTTACCAATCTTAGGAAGTTTTCCGAAAAAAATTCAGTTAAGATAAAATAATCCTTATTTCCGGGCGTTATTATAGGGAACAAACGCCCCTAATATGGATAGAATTATTACTGAAAACGACTTATTACTATTTCATTATAAGGAAGTTGAGCCAGAAATCCACAACCATATTTTGGCTCAAATTTCTTATAATCCCCAATGGCAGGATTATTTAAAACTGTTATCCGACATTGATAATTGCCTAATTGTAGAGTCAAATATTCCTTCTAAAACCACAATTTCCATTATTTTAGAAGAAAGCCTGCACCAAGAAAATCCTACTTTCTGATTACTCCCTCTTCCCCTCACCCTTCATTTAAATTGTAACTTTGTTGTCAGTACTGTTGAAATGCTAATTCAACTCATATTCTCTTTAATTTTTATTAAATTCGCCCAATGAAAATGATCCCTAAGCTCGATCTATCGTCATTTATCAATGGAACGGAATCAGATAAAATCAACTTTGTTCAATCTTTGGGTCATGCCTATGAAGAAATTGGATTTGTCGCGATAAAAAATCATGGCATTCCCGAAAGTGACTTAAAGGCTTTATATCAAAATGTTGAGGCGTTTTTTGGGCTTCCCCAGGAAATAAAAGACCAATATGACGATACGGAAGGTGGAGGTCAACGCGGGTATACGGGATTCGGAAAAGAACATGCTAAAGACCGCAATGCAGGCGATTTAAAAGAGTTTTGGCACTTCGGACAATACATTGATGCGAACGACCCCAATCCGCCTCAATTTCGCCCAAATAAGAATGTAAAAGAACTTCCTTCCTTCAATGAATATGGAGCGCTTTTGTATAAATCACTTGAGCAAACCGGATTGCACATGCTACGGGCCATTGCGCTCTTTTTAGATTTAGACGAGCATTATTTCGATGACAAGGTATATAATGGCAATTCTATTTTAAGGGCCATTCATTACCCTCCCATAACATCCGATCCAAAAGATGCCATTCGCGCTGGAGAGCACGAGGATATAAATCTAATTACATTGTTGGTTGGGGCTAGCGCAGATGGACTTGAGGTACTTAATCGGCAAGGGGAATGGATAGGAATTACCGAAGTAGAAGATCATATAGTGGTTAATGTAGGCGATATGTTACAGCGACTTACCAATGATCGATTGAAGAGCACCACTCATCGGGTGGTAAATCCGCCTCAACATAAATGGTCAGAACCACGCTTTAGCATTCCTTTTTTCCTGCATCCGCGACCTGAAGCCCGACTTGATTGTTTGTCTTCTTGTATCAGTGAAGAACATCCTAAAAAATATGAGGATTGTTCTGCTAATGAGTTTCTGATGCAGCGATTAAGAGAAATTGGATTAATTTAGAGGAAATGCTCATTTGACATCTACTCCAATCTAAAAGATTGGGTAGGGATACAACCGGTTAATTACGAATTGGTATGTTATACCAAAATAAAGCCTAATTGATCCGGGTTATCCCCCATAAAAAAGTATTACAAAAACAAGTTTTTCAATTCTTGTGCATCTTCGGGCTTCATTTTTCCAGCCAAAATTAGTCTCACTTGCCTGCGTCTTAATGCGCCGTTAAATTTTTCTTGTTCTTGTTCGGTTTCTGGTTGTAACTGTGGTACTTGAACTGGTCTATGTCGGGAATCTAGGGCAACGAAAGTATAATAGGCTTCGTTCGATTTTATTTTTTCACCCGTTGGGATATTTTGGGCATACACTTCAATGAAAACCTCCATACTCGATTTAAAGGAACGGGTAACATAAGCGGTTAAGGACACTACGTCTCCCAAACGAATAGATTCTCTGAAAGATACACTATCTACGGCCGCGGTAACCACTATCCTATTACTATGTTTTTGAGCCGCCATGGCCGCACAAATATCCATCCAATGCAACATCCTCCCGCCCATTAGGTTATTTAAAGTATTGGTGTCGTTAGGGAGTACCAATTCATTCATAAAGGTGAGCGAATCTTTGGGATTTTTAAATTCTACGGTGGGTTTCATTGATTTGTATGTATTAAATAAAAAAAGCCGTCGATGTGTATCGACGGCTATAATTTGTATGGTGAATCTTAGGCTTGTGCTTCTACAGAAACAAAGCTACGACCGTCTTTACCTTTACGAAAACGCACAATACCATCGCTTAAAGCGAAAAGTGTGTGGTCTTTACCGATACCCACATTGGTGTTGGGATGGTGTTTAGTACCGCGCTGACGCACGATAATATTACCGGCTCTTACGATTTGACCTCCGTAAATTTTAACGCCCAATCGCTTACTATGCGATTCGCGACCGTTTTTACTACTACCTGCTCCTTTTTTATGTGCCATGGTTAATTTCTTTTAAGAGTTATGCGGTGATACTTTGGATTTTTAAACGAGTTAAAGAATGACGGAAACCGTTTTTCTTAGCATATCCTTTTCTGCGTTTCTTCTTGAAAACCAAAACCTTATCGCCTTGACCGTGACTTTCTACGGTGCAGGAAACTTTGGCTCCTTCTACGGTTGGATTACCTACTTTAACGGCATTTCCACCAATGAACAATACCTTATCAAATTCGACATTCGAACCTGCTTCGGCATTTAAACGATTGACAACCAAGTAAGAGTTTTCTTCAACCTTATATTGTCTTCCAGCTATTTCTACTATTGCGTACATATCAGCAAAATTGGGTTGCAAAAATACACATTTTTTCGAGGTTATCAAACTGTACACAAAAAATAATTGACTGATTTGACTCTTTTTTTAAATCGTGTTCAAATATAGACACATCTAAATAATGTCGATAGCCTCCTTTGATTTTAACGGATATTTGATTCCAATGAAAAAAGCGATGTTAGTGCTCGCCTTGGCTAGCGGAAGTTGGTTAAAGGGTCAAGTAGAACGTCCGTCGGGCTTCGATAATAGCTCGCGGGATGTGATTTCAGGAACCGATATACGTTTACTACCTGCAAGTAAAATCCGTATCGAACCAGAAGTTCCGACGTCGGAAATGCCCAAAATTAAGCTTGACTTTTCCACACCAACCTATAATTGGGAAACGGCAAAACATCTATTAACCGTAGAACCTGATATAGTAAAAGAATCCAATCAAGACAGTATATACCTCTCTAATTACGCGAGATTAGGAGGTGGTAATAACGGACATTTGCTAGGAGAAATTTTTCTTTCCAATCGACCCAATGGACAATGGTCGTATAATTTAAGCGCCTTACACTTGCAAGGCAATACGCCAAAAAACAATCAAATGATAGGTCAAACCCGCCTTCAAATGAATGGAGCGCGTTATTTTGAAAACTCCAGTCTCAATGCCAATCTCTTTTACAATAGAGACCAACATACCTATTATAATTTACTCGATACGACTTTGGGAGAAACAGACTCTACGTTAGTAGGCGATTTGGCACGAAATGGTAAAATTGCACAGCATTACGGAATGCATATTGACTATCTATTTTTGGAAAAGCGCAATTTACCTGAAGTAAAATGGCTAAATACTGCACAAATGTTTCAGACCAATGCGGGTCACGAAGAACTTGAAATTAACAGCACGCTTAAATTTTTATCGCGAAACAAGAAATTTTCTCTTTTTGGAGACCTTGCCTTTACTTTTTTCGATTATCAAACTCAAAAAGGAACCGACTTTGCCTTTCGGGCACAACAGCTTTTTGTTGATTTCAATCCGAAAGTTCAATTTTTTCATAAACCCACTAATCTAGATGCTCAAATCGGGGTGAATCTGACTTATAATCAACACAGTACCCAAGATGCCAGCAACTTGAAAGTCAATCCTTTTGTGTATGTGGAAAAAGGAATATCAGAATTAGGAATGAATCTTTATGGAGGTATAGATGGAGGACTTAGGAAAACTTCCCTAAGAAGAATCCATGAGATGATGCCGTATTACGGGCTCAATGATACCATTTTAAACACCTATGATCAAATCAACGGCTACTTGGGTATTAAAGGTAAAATATCAGAAAATTCATTATTTCATATAGATTTTGGGGGAAATACCGTTGCCGATATGTTAATGTTCGCACAAATGCCCGATACTGCTGTAAAGAATGCGAGTGACGCAGCTTTGCGACCATTAAAAGCGGTTTATCGTGATATTTCAAGTATTTATTTTCGTGCTGGTGCGGAGTATATTTTGGGTGATCAGCTCAAACTTATTGCCAACATTAAAATCACAAATTTTGGTGCCGACAATCAGGTACTTCACCTTCCTAGCATGGAATACCATGCCAAATTCAGTTACAAACCCATTGAAGATCTAAAGTTAGAGTTTGGCGCCCAAGGTGTGGGCCGACGTTTTGATCAAATTTATGATGCAAACGGACGTTTAAGCGAAAAGGAAGTTGCTGGATTTACCGATCTCTTTGCACGCGTTGATTATCGCTTTATTGGCAAGGGACGTATTTGGATTCAAGGTTCGAATTTGTTGAATAATAAATATCAATATTGGAATGGATATCAGGTTTGGGGACTCACAGTAATGGGAGGAATAAGCCTTGGATTATTCTAAACTTGGTGTATATTTGCGTTAATGCCTAATTTGGGTCTACATACAGCCATACAAGAACTACTGCTACGCGATCAGTTCGCTTGCATTCCCCGTTTGGGAGGCTTTTTGTTACGTCCGGCCGACTCAACCGTTAATGCGTATACCAAAGAATTAAAGCCTACACACTCTCAATTGGTTTTCAATGCCCAATTGAGTGAAAATGACGGACAATTAGCTCATTTACTATCTGTTTCTCAAGGCATCAGTTACAAAGAGGCGATGCTTCAAATTGAATCGATAGTGAGCGAATTGAATATCCAACTGCAACAAAAACGCTATGCTACGTTTTTTCCTTTTGGGAATTTTTTTCAAAATGAAAATAAAGGTGTGTTTTTCGTAGCACGTCAACAGTTCAATTTGCACCTTCCTAATTACGGTTTACAACCTTTAAAATGGGATTCAAAGATAATTGCTGAAATTAAGCCGTTTGGCGTTTCCAAAAATAGTCTAAACCCGCATCATCCTTCCACCAATGCACCTCAAGCAGAAACAGAGGAAGCACAAATTGTTGCGGTTTCTGAAGAACACATTGAATCTATAGAAAAAAAGCAGCAGGCAAACGTGTGGTGGAACATTGCGGCAAGTTTTGCCGTTATATCCGTTTCTGCGCTTACCCTCACAATAGCGAGTCTTACATGGGTTGGAGCTTATCAAGAAAAACAAGCATACGCGAGTTTAAATCCAGTAATTAGTTCAACTGCCAAAACAGAGACTGACGATTTAAAAACTGAGTCAGATGCTGCAAACCTGACCAGTGCAAATAAATCTTCGTTTGTTTATATCAACGGAAGGCTCGTGAAAATAGAGTCAGAAAATAAAGAAAATCCCCTCTATCAGAATGCTCCCGAAAGCACTTCTCTTGATTCTGATGTTGCAAATGATGATAAGCTCAGCAGAGAACTTAACTTACTAGACGCTGAAGTATATCAAACTTACTTATTAGATCAGAAACAAGGGAGCTTTTTCCTGGTTAGTGGTTCGTATCTTACCCCAAATGCTGCGAAGATAGAATGTCAACAATGGATTAGACAAGGAACACCTGCCGCCATATTTAAGCCTCAAAATTCTAGTTTTTATCGAATAGTCTTAGGAAGATTTGCAACAAAAGAAGAAGCAACGGAATACAGCGTTACAATTAAAACCATATCAAATGCAAATTTGAGTATGACCCGTTGGAACTTGCGTTAATATCATGAGAAATTACGTTATCGATAGTCATTTAGAAACCTCCTCCAAAGAGAAATGGGCGTCAGTGGGGATTAGCGCGGTCATAACGTGTATCATTGTCTTCTTGATGTATTATTTACACATACGTGTTCCTAATCCACCATTTCAAACTAAGAATGGTGAATTGATGCTCGATTTCGGTTTGGAAGAAGTTTCCTATGGCCGCCCAACCGATGGAGGACCTTCTGCATTTCCTCCTGCAAAAGGTGGCGGAGAAACCTCTGAAGCTATTAGCACTCCTAACCCAAGCACTCCTTCCGGCGGTTTAGGCGATATTGTAAACACTACGGATGCGGCAGAAGAAATGACCTTACCACCTATCGATCCACCGGCAAGTACAACTCCAGCTGTAAATTCTAGACTGAAGGGAATTAAAATAGGAAAAAGAACAGGTACAGGTGGCAATGGCGATCCAAATGGTATTGAAGGCGGCCAGGGCAATGTAGGTTTTGGAGGAACCACCAATAATGGTGGCGTTTTTGGAAGTGGAGGAAAGAGAATAACTCGGAATACTGGAAATGGATTTTACACAGCTAAGGGATTTGCGAATCATACCATTACTTCAGATGTTAAAAAGGTAGAGGCCGATGGCGTGGGTGAAATTCATGCATCTGTTACCGTACCCTGCAGTGGTGCTCCTTATGTGAAAAGTATTTTACCGTCAGGTAATTATTCAGGCACTTCTGCAAATGCCAAAGCGGTAATTGCATACTTTTTAAGCAAATCGAAATTCATTAAAGATGGTGAGAAATGTGGGGAAACGGGTACCATCATACTTAACATTAAAAAAGGTTTATAACCCTAATTTGATTTTGTGAATTACCAAGAGTGCTTAGACTATTTATTTAGTAGATTACCTATGTTTCAAAATGTGGGTAAAGCGGCTTTCAAAAAGGATTTAACCAATACCATAAAATTACTTGATCACTTAGGAAATCCGCATCACGGCATGAAGTTTATTCATGTGGCGGGCACTAATGGCAAAGGATCGGTATCTAGCATGCTTGCGGCCGTTTTAACGCAATCGGGTTATAAAACAGGCCTATATACTTCGCCCCATCTAATAGACTTTACAGAGCGCATTCGTGTAAACGGTATTTGTATCCCCGAAGACGATGTAATTGCTTTCGTTAACAAAACTTCATCAATAATAGAACAAATACAACCCTCGTTCTTCGAGTTAACCGTGGCGTTAGCATTTGATTATTTCAAGCAACAACAGGTTGATATAGCGGTAATAGAAGTAGGACTAGGCGGACGTTTAGATAGCACCAATGTTATTCAACCCGAACTTTCGGTGATTACATCTATTGGATGGGATCATATGGATATGCTCGGAAATACCTTAGAAGCAATTGCCAATGAAAAAGCGGGTATTATTAAAAACGAGATACCCGTTGTTTGTTCTCGCACAATAGACCGAAGTGCACTTGAGGTAATACGTCAAAAAGCGCTATCCGAAAATTCACCCTTTCATTTAAGTATGGAGAGTCCTGAAAAACTAAAGTTCGCACTTATTTTAAAAGGCAGTTATCAAATTCAAAATTTAGATACGGTCTATACGGCTTTAGTTCAACTTCAAAAATTGGGATACAACATCTCTGAAGATATAGTTATTCAGGCTTTAGGTTTAGTTCCCCAATTAAGCGGCTTAAGAGGTCGCTGGGAACGTTTAAAGGCCAATCCGCCAATTGTTTGTGACACAGGTCATAATGCTGAGGCAGTGCCCTATTTGATGTCTCAGTTGGAATTAGAACACCCCAAAACTCAAAAGCATATCATTTGGGGAATGGTTAGCGATAAAGATCGAGGTAAAATATTGGCTTTGCTTCCAAAAGAAGCGAAATACTACATTGTTAAACCTAACGTAATTCGTGGATATAACGCAGAATTACTAACTAATGAAATGCGCGGCTACGATTTACAGAGTAACGCATATTCAGATATGCAATCCGCATTAAACGATGCGCAACAAAATGCCTTAAAAGATTCAGGAGTTATATTTATTGGCGGAAGTACCTTCTTGGTTGCCGATGCCCTACCCCATTTTTAGAATTTCTCTTTTTGATTATTGAAACGTACATGAACCAATAAAGGTGCACTTTTTTATCTATTGTGTTTCTGAAAATGTCTTTTGCTGATTAATACACCTTAAAACAAAAAGGGCCTTATCCAGATAGATAAGGCCCTTTTTTATTGATAAAGCTACTTTTATCGCAGAAGCGTTATCGTTCCATCGTAGGTGTATTTTTTATCTTCGAATGAAGTTATTTCTACGTGGTATACGTAAACACCTTGCATACAATCGGTACCTGAAGGGTCTTTACCATCCCATCCCAAATTGGCATCGTTGGTTTCAAACAACTTCTCACCCCAGCGATTGTAAATCATCATTCTAAAGGTTTTATAGTTGGTAGCAACCGGGTTGAAACGCTCATTGGTATTTGGACCTTCTTGGTTAGGTGTAAATACATCGGGAACAAAAACGATGATATCGGGACCTATGTGAACCATTCTGCCGAAAGTATCCACACATCCATGATTGCTTATTGCAGTCAAGAATATACGATACACCCCTGTATCACGTGAATAAGCAAATCTAGGATTCTCGCTCATGGCAGTATCACCAGCTTGAGTTCCAAAATCCCACACATAACGCAAGGTTGGAGCAAATGGATTTTGTTCAATTTGACTCTTATTTATCATGGTGAACTTAGGCAAGGCTACTGTAGTTGAGTATGAGGGATCTGTTTCAAAATATGCATCTGGATTCGGATACACTTGCACATTTTGGGGTCCGCTTATAGAAGTAGCACACTTACCACCATCAGGAGTATTGTTAGTAACGGTTACACTCACATCGTAAATACCTTGGTTGGGGTACATTACCATTGCTGGACTTGCAGCGGTGCTAGAATCTCCATTTCCAAAAATCCATTGGTAAGACAACTGGTTGGATGGGATTCCAGCAGTTTCAGTTACATCCCAATTGGTAGATAATGGTACACAACCGTCAAATTTAGATAGAGGTTCTAGGATTGGGTACGGATGGATAACCACTAATATTGAATCACTCACTTGCGGACAAACCTCATTAGGTATGGCAACTGTAGTTACTTTCAACATCGCCATTTTATTGGCTTGGTCATTTACGCCATGGGTATAAACGATATTTTCTGCATTTTCATTATCAATAGATCCATCGGATCCATTCATCAATGTCCATTTCACTGTGCTCAAACTAAACTTACTTTCACTTTGTATAGGGAAAGGTGTATTCTCACACTGTGGGTAAGGTTTTACCGTTGTAATATTTACTTCAGGTTGGGTTCTTACGAAAACTTGATAAATTTCCGTATCTGCACAACCATTATTATCGGTGTAAGCTAATTTCATGTTGTAAGGACCTTCAATCTCAGATGTATTGGTACTTAATGGTGTAAATACTGAACCCACTAAGTTAGGACCTTCCCAGCCAGCCACACCACTTTGTGGTTTGGTTTTACCCATGTCGATTCGCGAATTCAAATCTAAAGTGGGGCCTGAGCTACATAGGGTAATTGGAGCTAATAAAACAGCATCTGGAGTATCATTTACATACACATAGAAACTATCTACTTTTAAACATCCCGTGCCGTCATTATAATAACGAATTTTAAATGCTCCTGGTCCTTTGTTAGGTGGGAATAAGTGTCCTTGTGGTAATGGCATACCTACACGTGGATCAGAGTTAGAATAATCAACATCACCCACTTCGAATCGACCACCTGTTACTTCAGACGCATTCATTCCATTTACTGTAACATATTCATTCAAATCTAATGTATCCCAGTTTACACATACAGGATCTGGAGTTAAAACGCTTACAACGGGCTCACCGATAATTTGAATATTAACAGTATCACAACTTTGACAGCCTGTGATGATATCAACTATACACAAATTAAATTTATAATCACCTTGGTAAAAATCTTCTGTTGGAGAACCAAATTTAAACCTCCAATCAGGAGTACCCCAAGGATTAAGGTTTACTAGAAGGCTAGCAGAATCGGTTCCACTCGCCCATTCTTTAACGACCCAATCAAATTGTTTACCTGCCTTCGTTTTAGGGAATACAATCGTTTCGTCCATTTTAACTTCTCCTAAATCTTGACAGTAAATTTTGTCTTTTAATTCAAGAATTGGATTACCGTCTACACGTTGAACCGTTGAATCGTAATTGATACAACCATTGTCGTCTTTATACCATCCGTAAATTTCCTCAGAATAATTTTTACCATTTTGCAATTGGCTGTTGTTCAGATTAGTTGTTTTAAACACATGGCGTGTGGGCAACATACTATCTACCATATTATTTCTCTTATGAAGTGTACCACCCCAAATTTGAACTCCATTAGTTTTTCCAACGTTTAAGAAACTATTCAATTCTATATCTCCATAATCGAAACACTCTGAAGGTAATGGCTTTTTCAACCATTGTACGACTGGCAATGTGTTTACACTTACGGTAACAGTATCATAATCTTCACATGTGTGACCGCCTTGAGTTACTTTAACGTAAACTGAATAGTTATATGATTGAAGGGCCCCTCCATTGGCATTAGTATTTCTTGGATTCACTACATAATCTTTTTTAGATCCAAGAATTTTACTAGCGCTTATATCGGTCCATTCATAAACCGCTGATTCTGCAGCTGGTTTATGCCCTCCAATAATATTAGCACTTTGCTGGTGGCAAATAGTAGTATCCAATCCTGCCAATGCAATAGCCGTATCATTTACATAAAGGTGCACCGTATCTTTTTCTTCACATAACCACGTACGTTCCACTACAGTAACGCTGTAATCTTTTTCGATGTGCACATTTAGCGTTTGTGTTGTATCTCCGGTATTCCAAAAATAGTCTACCGTATCTGCATTCTGCGCATCAAACGTAAAGTTCTCATAAGTACAAATACGAGGATCTGGACCCAAATTCAAAATAGGAAGCGGCTTCACTAATATGGCAGCGGTATCGTAGAATATACATCCATCACCATCCGTAACTTGTACTCGAATAACAGTATCCTTCTGAAATTTAGTAAATTTCAAAGATTGGAAAGTATCTCCAGAAACATGTGTAGGATTCTTTACTTTGATATCTTGTTTTACCGAATCGTAATCATATGTATATCGATCCCATTTGTATGAATAATTGGGCTTTCCATTTAATACATTTGCTTTCATGGTAATATCCGTACCAAAGCAAGCAAATGAATCTTGAGTTGACATACTCACCACAGGAGGAGCCGGAAGGTCTACTGTATCACGATAAATTGTAGGACAGTTGAATGAATTATTTATAGTATGTACAATTATATATTTACCACCATAATAATAATTCATGGTATCGCTCATTTTACCACTGAATTTCAGTTCTTTTTTACCAGAACTATCACGAACACTCCAATTATATGTTGGACTTCCTTTGAAGCCACCGGGAATATTACTTGTGAATGCAAAGCGACCGCACTTTAAAGTATCGTATTTGCGATCTGTGGTAGCCTTTGGATTTACTTTCACTTTAAAAGAACGGATAGAAATCATCGGAGGTGTGCAATGCTGATCTGTTGCACGAACCGTGAATGTGTATGATACATCCGAAGCATCCCCTACCTTGGTTTCCCAACAGAATTCATACTCTTTCTCACGTTTAGTAGGGTCTACAACTTCAAAAGTTGCCCCAGGAATACCACCGTTCCAAGTTGCCAAAACCGTATCAGGAATGGTTTGATTCGGGGTAAATGTCTCATCTTCTATTTTAATCTTCTTACAAATTTTTTCTCCTTCACAAATATTCCAGTTAAATGGACCTTTGATGATTGGAGGTTTATTGTAGCCACATTCGTCAATTACCCACATCTGCATATCACGACGGGTTCTACCAACAACCAGCCATTTGCCCGTTGTATCTTTTCGAAACTCCGTCTGCTGAATAACCATGATCGGTACCTCATCACATTTAATCGGAGTAGTAATGATATCACCATTGTCTTCATCGAAATATAAACCACGAGGTGGATTCACATTAATATTAGGCGTACATTTAATATTTGTAGCAGATGGTGGAATACAGAATGGGGTCATGAAATAACGCTCTGTAAATGGAGAAGAATAACTCACTGCTGAGGCAGGCAATCCACTCAATCCCTTTACCAACTTGTATGAGATAGAATCAAAATCAACTGTATCTACGGCGCCATTATTGTAGTACCATGGAGTATTACAACACAGGAAACCAACCGGCTCATTTGATAGTTGTGGAGAACTGTTGCATTTGTTGTCCATTTTAGCAATATTGCAAATGTTAATCATACACGTTGTGTAAAAATTCGCATTGGCCGCGCCCGTAGTAATAGCACCATTTCGACAACATTGACCTACGTGAAACGTTACCTCGCAACAGGCACTTTTGCCCACAAATTGACTTAATGGCGATTTAGTAAAGTCAATAGTTGCTTCAAAAGTATGTTCTTCAACTCCTTTTCCTGTTCCGTAAGTATTCTTCGGGTTACATGGATTAGATGAGGAGGAACAACGTGTAGTTACATCACGAATTCCTGTTCTGGTTAAGCCTGATAAACTTACGCTTCCGCATTGGTTACTTCCGTTTGTACCTGCAAAGGCTCCGAAAGCGACAGGACTTAAAGAGACACCACGACAGTCACGATACACCTTGGCAATAATCTTATACTTACCATTTCCAAGACATTGGTAACTCATGTCCGCACCCATCATGTGAGTAGCACTAACTTGCTTACTCGTAAACAATAAGCTCACTAAAAAGAGCAGAATAGGTATTTTTATTCTCATATTAATTATGTTGGTTCTAGTACATTGACACGAAAAACAATTTTCGTGTTGCCTCAAATTTAAGATTTTGATAAGTATTGCACAAATTGCCCCCCCGAATTAGCACTGATTTATTCCATAGACCTTTGAATAAACCTCAATATGAAAAAGCTCTCGTCAATCAAATTAAAACAATATATATCAATTACTTAAAACGAATATTATCACAAAAACAACTCATATAAACGTTTAAATTCGGATTAATTCGACATTAGTTGCTTATTTTTGTGTAAGAAAAACTGACATAACAATGAAATATAACAGCATCCCCAAAGAACTTTTCATTCAAAATCGTAAAAAATTAAGTCAAGAAATACCCAGCGGGGGAATGGCTCTGTTTCACAGTAATTGGGAAACGCCCCGTAACGGAGATGCCTTTTTCAGTTTTAGACAGCAAAGCGATTTATTTTATTTGAGCGGAGTAGACCAAGAAGACACCATACTCGTGCTTTTCCCTGATTGTCCGAATCCGCAATTCCGTGAATTTATCTTCGTTAAAGAAACCAATGAAAAAATAGCCGTTTGGGATGGGGCTAGATTGAATCCAAATGAGGTATTTGAAACCTCGGGAGTACAATCTGTTTTTTGGTATCATGAATTTTGGCAAACCATTCATGCCGTCATGTTAATGGCGGAAACTATCTGGGTAAATCTCAATGAAAATGATAGATTTACGAGCTCTGTTCCCTACTCCAACCTTTGGCTAACAAATGAACTAAAATCACGATATCCCGCGCATAATTTTAAAAGAATTGCACCTGTGATTTCTCGTTTGCGCATGCGTAAATCTGAGTTGGAAATTAATTTATTAAAAGAGGCTATTTCTATAACCCACAAAGGTTTAATGCGGGCATTAAAATTCATGAAACCCGGTATTATGGAGTTTGAATTAGAGGCAGAAATCATTCATGAGTTCATTCGCAATCGCAGTAAAGGATTTGCCTTTGATCCTATCATTGCTAGTGGTTCTTCGGCTTGTGTTCTGCATTATATTGAAAATAATAAACGTTGCAATGACGGCGATTTACTTTTGCTCGATTTCGGGGCCGAATACGCCAATTACAATGGCGATTGTACCCGTTGCATTCCTGTAAATGGTAAATTTTCCCCCAGACAAAAAGAGGTATACGATGCCGTTTTAGACGTTCATAATTATGCTAAATCAATTTTAAAACCCGGACAGTTATTGCCCGATTACCATACTCAAGTGTGCTCGTTTACCAATGAAAAACTCGTACAACTTGGCTTATTCTCAGCTGCAGACATTAAAAATAATCCTAAAAGCTATTTGAAATATTTCATGCATGGTACCAGCCATCATTTAGGATTGGATGTACATGACGTCATGCATCGATTTGAGCCGATTCCCGAAGATTCGGTATTGACCATCGAGCCTGGAATATACATTCCTGAAGAGGGTATTGGGGTTCGCATTGAAAACGATGTTTGGTTACACAACGGTGAAATAGTTGATTTGATGGCGGATTTCCCAATTGAAACAGCGGAAATCGAAGCGGCCATGAACTAATTATTTCCAGCCGCCATCTCCTACTAAGGGCACAAATTTAAAATCGCCAAGCACTTCTCTGTGAAATTTATTTTCAGACATACGTGTTAGGCGATGCATGCGTTGTTTTTCTTTTTCATCACCTACGGGAATTACCAATTTCCCGCCGATTTTTAGTTGTTTAAGCAATTCATTTTGAATGGTAGGGGCACCTGCGGTGACTATAATAGCATCATAGGGGGCGTATTTTGGAACCCCTTTACTACCGTCTCCATGGATAAGATGCACATTCCCTTTGTATTTCTTAAGTAATTCAGCCGCTTTTTGCAAAAGTGGCTTTATGTATTCAATACTATACAATTCAACCCCCATTTCCAATAATACGGCGGCCTGATATCCACTGCCAGTACCAATTTCTAAAACTCTCTCTCCTTTTTGTATATCAATAAGTTGCGATTGGTACGCCACGGTAAAAGGTTGAGAAATAGTTTGATCATGGCCAATAGGAAAAGCGGCATCTCGGTATGCATATTGCTCGAAGTCTTTTGGGAAAAAGAAATGACGGGGCACTTTCACCATGGCAGATAAAACGGCACTATTTTCAATACCTTTCGAAGCTAACTCCCTAACTAACTTATGTCTACGACCTTGATGTACAGCGGTGTCTATCATATTGCATTCTTCACAATGTGTGTGAAATCGGTTTTTTCATTAATCGTTACTTTCAGCATTTTTGCTTCTCACAAAGTTAGAACAATTGCATTAATGAAAAAGGTAATCCTTTTGGGTTCTTCCCTCTCTACGCAAGAATACACCAACGAACTTGCTCGTTTCAAAGGAGTTAGTATCGTCGGATATATCGATCCTGACGATTCCGGAAATCAAAATATGTTTGATGATTTCTTTCAAATGATGGAATTGATTCAAAAAGGAGATGCCTTTATCGTTTGCAAAGACGTCAATACGCTAGATTTTGAAATTATTAGACAGATGATCCGGTTTGGAAAACACGTTTTCGTAGATGGTTTTCGCGGATGGTCGAGCGGTGAGATTGAAGAAATTGAAAAGTTACGAATTGAAAGTCGCACCGTTTTTCAATTCGGCAATACCCTATTCGGGCTCCCGATTATCAGTTCGGCACTGCAACTTATCAATAAACCCCGATTTATTCGCGTTGAAAAACATGGTCCTGTACCCAAAAAAGGGCAATTTGATAATTGGATTTTTGAAAATCTGTCTGAAGAGTTTGATTTGATGCAACGCATCATGAAGTCGCCTATTCGAAGCATTTCTGCGAGGCCGATGTTCTTGTTTGGAGAAGATCCCGATTTACTCAACATACATATTGAATTTCACAACGATGCTATATGTCATGTTTCAGTGGGTCGCGCCATTAATAAAAACACCCATAGAATTCTCGTTTATCAAAAAGAGAATATGTTAGAGATAGACCTTGCAGAAAATCAATTGAGCGAATCGCGAATGTCACTTTCAAGCGATCAGCTATCCCTAGAAATGGATTTTTATCCAGAACAATCACCCAATACAGAAAACCGTATTACTTTAGAGCGGCATATATCGCCATACAACGCGCGAAAATTAGATTTACAAAGTTTTATAGACAACATAGATAAACAGCAATTGCCATCCTCAAATTTAAACCATCTTTTAGACGTAGCCGATATGATAGAGGTGGTATGTGAAAAAGTAAAGCGCCGCTATCAAGCATTATAATTACCACCAAATTAAACTAGAATACGTACTTTTGCGGAATGCCGAAGCGCGTCCCTTTATTGGCTTATTGGATCGGATTACTATCTATTACAGCTTTCAATGCTTGTAAAGTGGAGAAATCCTTTATTCCCTCTTATATTGAAATCTCAAAAATTGATATCGACGCATCTTCGATTAATGGCAATAATATTCACGACATAAAAGCGATACAGGTTTATGTGAACAATCAAACGGTTGGAACCTTCCCTATACCATGTAAATTCCCAATAGACGCATCTGGTAAGGTAGAAATCCAAGCTACTGCCTTTGTGAAAATAAACGGAAATTCGCAGACTCTAGTACCCTTTAGGAGCTTAAACATCCTCAAAGATACGCTTACCGTAGAAAGAGAAAAAACAACTCGTTGGCAACCTAAATTCACGTACAGAAATAACGTCGAAATCGTTTGGCAAGAAGACTTTGAAGATAGCAGTGCTACATTTGTGCCTGTTAGGAAAGATTCATTAGATTACACTAAAATCGAATTGCGACCCTTTAATCTCAACAATGTTTTCACCTCCCCTTCACTCGTACACGTGAGTCGCTTTGCCGATGTAGATACATTTCGAAGTATGGATTTTGCTTATTTCAGTAGAATAACAAGCTTACCGGCAGACGGCAGAGATGCGATTTTGGAATTCGATATAAATACAGCTTTGCCGGTGCTAGTGGCTGTAAGAAGATTTAGTACTACCCAAATTGAATATATTCCGTACGTTACCGTAAATGCCACAAATAATGAATGGAAACGATTTTATATTAACCTGATCTATGAAATTCAAGGGCAACCGGACAATACCCAATACGAAATATTTTTTAGCTTAGACAAACCTCAAGATTTTGAGGGTTCTACAGAATTTTTAATTGATAACATACGTTTAAGTTATTTAAAGTAATGTCTAAAGCTTCTCTGCGCTTATTCTTTCACATCTTAGGCGATTTTACCGCTGCTTTTATCAGTTGGTTTGCCCTCTTTGTATATCGAAAAAATGTGATTGAAGCTGTCAAACATGGATATCAAATACCTATAAATCAAGATATTAAACTCTATTTAGGATTGGTCTTTATACCCTTATTTTGGATTTTTATCTACTCCTTAACCGGACATTATCAGTATATCCTTAGAAGGTCGCGATTAAAAGAACTTGAAAATACCTTATTTACTTCCATAATAGGGGTATTGATCTTGTTTTTTCTATTCATATTAGACGACAGTGTATCCAATTACCAAGATTATTACACCTCTTTAGGCGTACTTTTCAGCTTCCATTTTAGCGCAACTTTAATTCTTCGAATGCTCAATGCCACATACACAATTCAGAAGTTTAGAAAAAGAGAATGGGGTTATAAAACGCTTGTAATTGGCACCGGGGAAACCGCCTCACAACTGTTAAATGAACTAAAAGACCCAAAAGTATTTGAAGGCTTTGATATTGTAGGATTAGTGGAAATTACCCCACAAGCAGCGCTCTCTGAGCACAGAATACTTGGAAAATGGAATGAGCTGCATCATTTAATCAATGAATACAGTATTGAAGACATTATTATAGCAAACGAAGAACAGGAATCGTCATTTGTTCCCCAAATTATGGATACTATCCAAAATGAAGACATCCATGTAAAAATGTTACCAAGTGAGTATAGCATGGTAATGGGCATGGTTAAAATGAATAATATTTTGGGGGCAAAACTCGCAGAAGTTGATTTCGAAGTGATGCCCTACTGGCAAAAATTCGTAAAACGCGGTATGGATATTGTATTATCAATGTTTGCTCTATTTTGTTGTTTGCCGATATTTGCGATAATCGCACTATTCATTCGTTTGGATTCTCAAGGACCCATATTTTTTACACAGGAACGAATCGGGTACAAGGGCTTACCCTTTAAAATCATCAAATTTAGAAGTATGTTCGTCGATGCAGAGGCTTCCGGACCTAAGTTGAGTAGTGAAAAAGATGACCGCAGAACGCGTGTGGGCATTATACTTAGAAAATCAAGATTGGATGAATTGCCTCAATTTTTCAATGTGTTACTTGGCCAAATGAGTTTGGTTGGACCACGACCCGAACGCCAATTTTTTATTGCCCAAATTGTTGATAGAGCACCGCTTTACAAACGATTACATCGAGTTAAACCAGGCATCACTAGCTGGGGGCAGATAAAATATGGATACGCTGAAAGTGTAGAAGAAATGATTGAGCGTATGAAGTACGACGTATTTTATTTGGAAAATATGTCGCTTGCCCTCGATATCAAAATCATGTTCAATACCGTATTGACCATGATTCAGGGTAGAGGAAAGTAATGCATTAACTCTTATTTTTGCGGAAATCAAATTTCCGAGAGGATGCCATTTAGACAAAATCAAATACCTAACAAGACTCCCCTATCGCTGATCTTCGAAGTGATAAAAATCGAGAGTCGAAACATAAAATACTTATATATCTATGCCATATTTTCCGGTATAATAAGCCTTGCTCTGCCACTAGGCATACAAACTATCATTGGTTATGTAATGGCAGGCAGACTTAATACGAGTTGGTTCTTTCTATCGGTTTTGATAACCCTAGCCGTCCTGCTTTCTGGGGTTACCCGATTGGCTCAAATAAGTATAACAGAATCCATACAACGCAAACTTTTCCTACATTTTAGCCTTCGGTTTAAAGATAGAATATTGGAATTGAAAGAAAAAGGCGAAAAAATGACAGAGCTATGGGAGACACGCACTACCTACTTCCTTGATATCGTAACCTTACAAAAAAGTCTGTCAAAGTTACTCGTAGATTTTACAGGAAAACTGCTTCAGGCCATATTTGGATTACTTTTATTGGCGATTTACCATCCGTTGTTTATTGCTTTTGGTATTGTCATGGTTTTTGTACTGTATTGGATTTTGAGACTTACTTGGAAGCGTGGATTCGATACGGCGCGCTATGAGTCTAATTTCAAATTTAAAACGGCCCTATCTCTTCGAAATCTTTGGTTAAATAAAAATGAAGACGAACTTCCTATGTTAGATTTTCGTTTGAATGAATACTCGGAGGGCAGAACTAAACACTTCGGAGTCGTATACCGTCAGGCTTGGCTAGGGGTGATTACAAAGGTTATTTTTACGGCTTTCTTATTGATAATTGGAAGCTACCTTTTGGTAGAGCAGAGCATAAGCCTAGGTCAGTTTTTGGCGGCTGAAATCCTTATTATTACCTTGTTAGACGCCGTTGAAAAACTCATTTTAACGGTAGAAAACCTATACGATTGTGGAATTTCTATGGAAAAACTAAATGTAATTCAAGCGGAAACCGATGATCAATAAAGAACATTTTAAAGACAGTCCTTGGGTAGCCAAGAACATGCGACAGTTGATATTGGTCAGTTCTGTCATAACCATCATTTTCTTATTTTTACCTTGGACGCAAAACATTCAAACGACTGGAGTGGTAACGACTCTTCGGCCTAGTGAACGTCCGCAATCTATTCAAACGGTCATATCTGGACAAATATTGAAATGGTATGTTAAGGATGGCGATTGGGTTGAAGAAGGAGATACTATCGCAGTTTTAACAGAAATAAAAAGCGAATATTTGGATCCTGACCTTATCGGACAAACTTCTACCCAGATAAAAGCCAAAGAAAATTCAATCTTGAGCTATTCAGCAAAAGTTAATGCTATAAATCAACAAATAACGCAACTTGAAGCCAATCGCGATTTTGCCATACAAAAAGCCAAGGTAAAGCTTCAACAAGAAAAATTAAAATACAATTCGGAGTTCGCAGAAACTCAAGCAGCCAACATCAATTTGAAAATTGCCCAACAACAGTTAGTGCGAGATAGTCTTCTGAGTATCAAAGAAATTAAAAGTCCTCTCGACGTTGAAAACAGAAGGGTAAAATACCAGGAAGCCCTTGCTAAAAAAATGATACAAGAGGCCAAATTGAATATGGCCACCAATGCTATTGAAAATGCAAGAATAGAGCTTCAAAATATCGATGCCGAATATGGCGAAAAATTAGCCAAAGCCGAAAGCGAGCGATATAGTGCCATTTCGGCCCAAATGGATACCGAAACGGAAGTTTCTAAATTGCGTAATCAATATTCGAATTATCAAATTCGAAACGGATTTTATGTGGTAAAAGCCCCACAGAATGGACTTGTTTCCCAAACCCTTTCCAATGGAGTGGGCATTGCGGTAAGCGAAGGACAAGCACTCTGCACCATTGTTCCGTCGGAAATAAACTTGGCCGTAGAACTTTTTGTAAAGCCCGTAGACATGCCGTTAATCGAAATCGGCGCCCCAGCGCAGTTCGTGTTTGATGGGTGGCCCACTATGGTATTCTCCGGATGGCCGCAACTTTCTTATGGTACTTTTCCGGGGGAAATTTACGCCGTAGATAATGCGTTGCAACCTAATGGAAATTACCGGGTCTTGGTGAAGATGTCGGCCGACAAAAAAGCATGGCCCCAACAACTCAAGATTGGTGTGGGAGCGCGTGCCTATATGTTACTAAAAACGGTTCCGGTATGGTATGAGATCTGGCGACAATTGAGTGGGTTTCCACCTGATTTTTATCACAATAATCGGATAAAGGTGGGTACTACAAACAAAACAGATTCCCCCAAAAAAGAAACGGAAAAGAAAGACAAATGAGAAACCTCTTAAACGTTAAGGCTAAGCAATTTTCGGTCCCATTGTTATGGGCGTTATGGGCTATGTTGGTACCTAACCCTGGCAGTGGTCAATCCAAAATTGTGGCTAATAACGGCGGCGTTTCTCCAATTTCCCAAGAAATAAAAATTAAAGACTCATCAGAGTTAGAATTGAGCATTTTAGAGCTCATCAAATATGTTCAGAACGGACATCCGCTGGTAAATGCCAGTCGTTTTGAATCGGAATTAGGGAAAGCCGCTTTGAGAGAGAAAAGAGGGCAGTTTGATCCGCGATTCGTAGTGGAACGAAGTGAAAAAGAGGCCGGTCAACTCCCCTACTACCGTCGTGAATCTTTTGAATTACAATTACCCACTGCGAGTCCGATTCAATTAGAAACGGGAGTTGAATCTGGAAGAGGAACTTTTGTAAATCCGGAAATGTTTACCCCTCAAGAGGGTTTAAGTTATGCGGGTATTACCTTGCCTTTATTGAAGGGTTTGATAACCGATGAACGACGAACCACATTGGCAAAAGCAAAAATTTTTCGAAATCAATCTTTTGAAATTCAAAAAATACAACTTCAAGACTTAAGTCAAACCATATGGAATGACTATGTAGATTGGTATATTGCCCATGAGCAAGAAAAAGCATACCAATTAGGCACGGAATTATCATTAGATCGACAGATAGCGTTACGTCAATTATTTGAAGCAGGTGGGTGTAATGGTATGGATACCTTAGAGAACTATATCCAACTAGAGTTATTTCGAACCCGCGCCAAAGAATGGAATGCCAATACGTTTAAACAGAAGTTACAATTAAGCCGACATTTGTGGGAATTTTCGCAAGAAAATGAGTCATGGAAATCTGTAATTATCGCAAATAATGTAAGTCCTACTCGCGTTGGCCTGGATTTTTTAGATACTTTATTTGGAGAAGTGGGCCGTTCAACGATTCTGATTGCAGGGTTACCTGATATTAAAAATTTGGATTGGGATCTTCAGCAGAAGCAGTTAGACCTCAGGCTTCAAAAATGGAATATGCTACCCAAGTTCGACTTAAAGTACCAGCAATTGTTTAAAGGCACGTATGGAGATTACGATATTGGTTCAGACCGTAGGTTCGGATTCAACGTTTCCGCTCCATTGTTTTTGAGGAAAGAACGCGGGGCATATCAAGTTTCTAAATTCACCTATTTGCAAAAATCGCAAATGTTTCAGTTTAAGGTTACCGAAGCAGATTTGAAAATCAGGGCTTTATTCCAACAAGGAATGGTATACCGCGATGTTTACAACCACTTGAAAAATGTAGAGAACGGATATCTTAAGCTTTTTGAAATGGAGCGTGAAAAATTCGATTCCGGTGATGGGACGATCTTTCTGTTAAATACCCGAGAAAACCGTTATTTAAACGCCAGAATTAAAACAATTGAGCAAAAAGCCAAATACATTCATACTCTTGTTGATTACTTGCGCGCTACGGGTAAAATTTCTGAAAGTATTTTCGGTACAGACGGTCTATAAATCGTCGGTTTTTTGTGGAAAAGTACCCCTTTAGAATGATGGGTTTGCGATGGCTTTACGTTAATTTTACACAGTTAACGATTTAGTCAAACGCAACTATGAGCGATCCATCAAAAAGTAATTACGGTGCCGATAATATTCAGGTACTAGAAGGTTTAGAGGCGGTGCGTAAAAGACCCGCTATGTATATTGGTGATATAGGCCCAAAAGGACTTCACCACTTGGTTTATGAGGTAGTAGATAATAGTATCGACGAAGCCCTTGCAGGTCACTGTACTCATATTACCGTAACCATTTTAGAAGACAATTCTATCAGGGTTATCGATAACGGTCGAGGCATCCCTACGGGTATGCACCCTAAAGAGAAAAAGAGTGCTTTAGAAGTGGTTATGACCGTTTTGCACGCAGGTGGTAAATTCGATAAAGACACCTATAAAGTTTCCGGTGGTTTACACGGTGTAGGGGTGAGTTGTGTAAACGCTTTGAGTAAAGACTTAAAAGTACGTGTTTTCAGAGAAGGCAAGATTTTCCAACAGGAATACCAAATTGGTAAACCTTTATACCCCGTTAAGGAAGTTGGAACGTCAGACTTAAGAGGTACCGAGGTAACATTCAAGCCCGACGACACTATTTTCAAAGAAACTCAAGTTTACAATTTTGATACCCTTCAAAATAGGTTGCGTGAATTAGCCTACCTCAATAAAGGCATTCACCTTACTTTGATAGATGAAAGAGAAAAAGACGAAGAAGGCAAATCTCGTGAGGAAATTTTCTTCTCAGAAGGTGGATTAAAAGAGTTTGTAACGTTTATTGATGGTACACGCGAGCGTTTGATTCCAGAACCTATCTATTGCGAAAGTGATAAACATGGCATTCCAATCGAAATTGCATTTCAATACAATACAGGCTACGCAGAAAATTTACACTCCTACGTAAACAACATCAATACCATTGAAGGCGGTACTCACGTAGCTGGATTCCGTAGGGCATTAACACGGACCCTAAAAGCATATGCGGTAGCTCAAAAGTTACTGGATAAGGTGAAAATTGAAATTGCCGGTGACGACTTCAGAGAAGGTTTAACAGGCGTAATTTCAGTCAAGGTTCAAGAGCCACAATTTGAAGGACAGACTAAAACCAAATTAGGAAATAACGATGTTATGGGTGCCGTGGATATGACCGTTGGAGAAATGTTAGAAAATTTCCTTCAAGAAAATCCAAAAGAGGCGAAAATTATCGTTGATAAGGTAATTCTTGCCGCACAAGCCCGTGCAGCCGCTAGAAAAGCCCGTGATATGGTGCAACGAAAAGGCGCTATGTCGGGCATGGGACTTCCAGGTAAATTATCAGATTGTTCGAAAACCGATCCGAAAGAATGCGAAATTTTCTTAGTTGAGGGTGACTCTGCTGGTGGAACCGCCAAACAAGGTCGCGATCGCGAATTTCAAGCGATTTTACCATTACGAGGAAAGATTCTTAACGTAGAAAAAGCATTGGAGCATAAAATCTACGATAACGAAGAAGTTCGAAATATGTTTACGGCCCTCGGTGTGCATATCGGTCAAAATGAAGAAGGCGAAAAAGAACTTAATCTCGATAATCTTAGATACCATAAAATAGTAATCATGACGGATGCCGACGTCGACGGTTCGCATATTAGAACCTTGATTTTGACTTTATTCTTCCGTTACATGAAAAAATTGGTTGAAAACGGCTTTTTGTATATCGCCACTCCCCCATTGTACTTAGTTAAAAAAGGTGGCCAATCGCGTTACTGTTGGAACGACGACGATCGTGATGCTGCAATTAAAGAAGTAGGTAAAGGAAAAGAAGATACGGTTAACGTTCAACGATACAAAGGTTTAGGAGAAATGAATGCGGAGCAGTTATGGGAAACCACAATGGATCCTCGACGTAGAACCTTAAAACGCGTTACCTTAGATAGCGCTGCAGAAGCCGATCGTATTTTCAGCATGTTAATGGGTGATGAAGTTCCCCCGAGAAGAGAATTCATCGAAGCCAACGCGAAATACGCAAAAATTGACGCATAAGATATTTGCAGAAATCACAAAGGGCCGTTTTCAATTGAAGACGGCCCTTTTTTATTGGCTTGTTTTTGGATTACTATATGAATTATCTTGAGATTGAACGTTTTAGAAATGCATCCATTCTGGTGCGCTGGGATATACGAATCTTGTTAAGTTGGCCGCCCCCGTCCCACAACCATTATTTAAACGTAATGGCTTTAATGAGATCAATTTTACGGATGTACTGGGCAGGCAACCATAATGCGATTCCGATAACCGCTATGGCCGCTAAATCAACCCATAACCAATCAAAAAGGGTTAAAGACAGCTTTACGTATGGGATAAAATAAATATCTTGATTTAAGCTTATCCAATGGTAATTGTTTTGACCGAATACTACACCTAACGTTAGCATATTTCCTAATATAATCCCTATCACGGCAATCATCAGTGCCTGTATCACGAACATTTTCGAAATATCTTTGGTTTTTGCCCCCATTGCCATTAATAGCCCAATATTAGAGGTGCGTTCAATGATGAGAATGAGTAAGGTCGTACTCATGCCCGTAATCGCCACGAGAGCCATCAGAACCAAAATGATAAGGACATTGGTGTTTAGTATGGCCAACCAATCAAAAATTAGACGGTTGTACTCTTGCAGTGTATTTAGTCGGATATAGGCATTGGGTAAGGACGCCAGAATTTCTTTTCGAATGTTATTATTATCGATGGTATTATCAGACCAAATTTCTAATTGGGTAAAAGACTTTCCATCAGGAAAAAATGCGCGCAACAGGTTCTGGTCTACCAAAATCATTTGTGCATCTATTTTTTGAATACCGGTTTGATAAATAGCAGTTACGGTTAATCGACGCGCTCTTGGGCGGCTATTCCCAAATTCATCGGCAACGAAAAACACCACTGTTATGGCAGTTCCTGTATCTATATTTAGTCGTTTGGCGGTATTCTCAGAAATCCAGCACCATTGATCCTTTAATCCTGAAGTTTGATTAATAACGTGATACGCTTTATTGAAATAAGACAATGACGTAGAATCAATTCCTTTTGCCATTAAGCCCTCGATATCCTCTTCCGATTTTATGATACACGCTTTTGAAGCAGACGGTATTACCCGTCTCACACCCGTTATATCACGGATTTGTAACATAGTGGCTACGTCGGTATTGGATAGCGGGAATGGCTCTCCCGATTCAATATTTCGACCCGAATCGATTATAAAATCGCCTTGAACATCGGATATTTTTTGTTTAATTTCTTTTTTAAATCCAGATAGTGTGGCAATAGAGAGCAACATGATAGCCACGCTGAGCGCCACTGAAAAAATCGCCAAATAAAAAATACGCCGAGAAGATGTTTTGCCTTCCTTTGTAATAAATTTACGTGCTATGAAATACGACCAACTCAAGTATCGCTTCAAAAATACCATTGCGATTCGGTTTTGCCTCATTTCCTTTTTTATTTTTATCGGGGGAATTTATCCTTTAAGTGCAACCGTGATTCCTGGAGCAGCGCGATTTGCAGAGTATGTGCCTGCCCTTAAAGGCAAACAAGTGGCCCTCGTTGCCAATCATACATCCATGGTAGAAAATGTGCACCTTTTAGATACCCTACTTTCCCAAGGTTTGATTATTAAAAAGATTTTCGCTCCCGAACACGGTTTTCGAGGTAATGCGGCTAATGGCGAACATGTTCGTGATGATATCGATCCAAAAAGTGGGTTGCCCATTGTGAGTTTGTATGGTAAACAGAAAAAGCCGAATGCAAAGGAATTAAAAAACATAGATGCCATCATTTTCGACATGCAGGATGTGGGCGTAAGGTATTATACCTATTTAACGACCTTACATTATATAATGGAGGCGTGTGCTGAAAACGATATTGCATTATGGGTATTAGACCGCCCAAATCCGAATGGACACTATGTAGACGGCCCCGTATTGGACCCTAAATTTACACAATCTATGGTGGGATTGCACCCAATCCCATTAGTACATGGAATGACTTTAGGTGAGTTAGCTATGATGATTCAAGGGGAAAAGTGGATATCGAAGTCGCACAAATTATCCTTGTTTGTGGTTCCTGTAAAGCACTACGACCATAATACGGAATATATCTTACCCGTAGCTCCGTCTCCCAATTTACCGACCCATGCCTCAATAGTTCTTTACCCTAGTTTGGGATTGTTTGAAGGAACTATTATGAGCATGGGCAGGGGCACACCTTGGCCCTTTGAAGTTTTAGGAGCCCCATGGTTCAAAGAGGGTGAATTTGAATTCACCCCGCAGAATATTCCAGGAAAGGCTATTAACCCTCCTTATAAAGGCGAACTTTGTAAGGGCTTACATCTAGACAATTTTGCTTTGGATTACCTGAAGGATTATCGCAAAATTTACTTGTTGTGGATGATTGAGATGTACAAATCATATGGTTCTAAACCCGAATTTTTTAATTCCTTCTTTGATAAGCTTGCCGGAACCCCAAAATTACGAGAACAAATTATTGCAGGTAAGTCAGAAACAGAGATAAGAAAATCGTGGGAAGAAGATCTTATCGCGTTCAAAACAAAGCGAAAGAAATATTTGATTTATACCCACGACGAAGAGCGGGGTATTTTACATCCAACAAAAACCTATCAAAAACCCTAAATTTGTATTATGAGAATTGCAATTATTTCATTGACTGTATTGATAGGCGCTGTTTCTTGCGGCGACTTCAATCAAATTGGAGATCCAGTTGACACACAAAATGCCATTTCGATGAAAGAGGCTTTCAAAGAATTTCAGAATTCTGGGAAATCGGAATTTATAGTTTTTGGAAGAGTCAAAGAAGTATGTCAAGCCGAGGGCTGTTGGTTCAGTTATGACTTACATGATAAAAATATTATAGTGGACTTTAATGATAAATTTACCGTACCGAAAGGCATCGCTAAAAAAGATCTTTACGCTATTGGGAATTTCTACCAAGACACCATTTGGAATGAAGATGCAACTGATACGAGTATCGCTAGTTTTGAACTGGAAACTAAATTTTTGGCCAAAGGTGTTAGGTTTAAATAAGTTCCTAAGCCTCCAAATTGAAATTAATCCCACTAATTGAGTAGACAGATCCAATAAAACAGAGAAAGGCCATCTTTTCAGATGGCCTTTCTTATGATTTACAATCGAAATTACATACCTAAGCGGTAGAAAGTGATGTGGTAACCCATACGACTGTCTCCACGGAAGGAAATTTGTGCAGGGGTGTTTTCATGTCCACATTCGCGATCTAATTGAGTCTTCATGTTATCAGCCATAAAGAAACATCCTTTGAACTCAGGTGCACCTTTGAAGAATACTGATACTTCAGAGAATCCACGTGGAGGACGACATGGGTGAGTTGCAGGAGCGCTTGGAGTTCCAGCAGCACCAGGAGCGCCTTGGAAGCTTCCAGCAGGACCGCCGATTGAAGGTCCGCCATGAGCGTCAGCTTTAACGATTTCAATGTTTTTGATGGTTGTTTTACGACCATTGAAACGAGAAGGGTTGCCGGCGAATACTTCACCAGGGATTGCCATTTGTGCCATTGCAGATCCAACTACTGCGAAAGCAACTGCGAAGAGTAAGGTTAACTTTTTCATGATGTTTTAGTTTTAGTTTGTTTTGATAATCTACTTTCAAATACCGTGCCAAAAATTAGAATAGCTCCTTACTTCATTTTAAAAGTATTCATGAAGGCCGTTGTAAAGTTGCCTTTTCTGAAATCTTCGTTTTTCATCAACTGCTGATGTAACGGGATGGTAGTTTCTATACCTTCAATTACAAATTCGCTTAAAGCTCGTTCCATTTTAACTATGGCTTCTTCTCTAGTTTGCGCGGAAACGATAAGTTTGGCAATCATAGAATCATAATACGGCGGTATGGTGTATCCCGCATAGATATGAGAATCTACCCGCACACCATGTCCACCAGGCTTGTGCAAAACTTTTATTTTACCTGGACTAGGTCTAAAGTCTTTGTAAACATCTTCTGCATTAATACGAACTTCTATAGCTGCTTTTGTGGGATAATAATCTTTCCCTGAAATAGGCACTCCAGCGGCTATCAGAATTTGTTCTTTTACCAAGTCATAATTAATTACTTCCTCGGTAACAGGATGTTCTACTTGAATACGGGTATTCATTTCCATAAAGTAGAAGTTTCTATGTTTATCAACTAAGAACTCTACGGTACCGACTCCTTCATAATTGATAATTTGTGCAGCTGCTTTAGCGGCATCTCCCATTTTTTGACGCAATTCATCTGTCATAAAAGGAGAAGGTGTTTCTTCAATGAGTTTTTGATGTCTTCTTTGTATAGAGCAATCGCGTTCGCTCAAATGACATACTTTACCGTATTGATCACCTGCAATTTGAATTTCAATATGTCGAGGCTCTTCTATGTATTTCTCCATATAGAGTCCGTCGTTACCAAAAGCAGCACCGGCTTCTTGTTTAGCACTATTCCAAGCCCCTTCTATTTCATCGTCGTTCCAAACAATACGCATTCCACGACCTCCACCTCCGGCGGTAGCCTTCATGATAACAGGATAACCAATTTCATTGGCAATGTTCTTGGCTTGGTCTATACTTTCTAAAAGTCCTTCAGAACCAGGAATAGTAGGAACGCCTGCCTTTTTCATGGTTTCTTTAGCGTTGCTTTTGTCGCCCATTCCATCAATTTGTTCTGGGGTAGCACCGATAAATTTTATACCATGATCGCGACAGAGCGCACTAAACTTACTGTTTTCAGATAAAAATCCGTAACCCGGATGAATTGCATCGGCATTGGTAACCTCAGCGGCGGCTAATATCCTAGGAATATTTAAATAACTGTCGCGGCTTTGTGGTGGGCCAATACATACAGCCTCATCTGCAAAACGCACATGAAGGCTTTCTTTATCTGCCGTTGAATAAACCGCTACTGTACCAATACCCATTTCTTTACAGGTACGAATAATACGTAGCGCAATTTCACCGCGATTTGCGATGAGTATTTTCTTAAACATAATGGCTTTAATTAGGCGGGTTCTACAAGGAATAAAGGCTGATCGTATTCTACTGGGCTTGCATTATCAACCAATACTTTAACGATTTTACCTTTAACTTCACTTTCAATTTCATTGAATAATTTCATTGCTTCAATGATACAAACCACTTTACCAGGAGATATTTCATCACCCACATTTGCAAACGTTGGCGATTCTGGATTGGCGGCACGGTAGAATGTCCCGACCATAGGTGATTTGATTTCAATTAAATTGGAGGCAACCGCCGCTTCTTGGGCAGGGGCAGCAGCCGCTGCAGGTGCTGCGGCAACTGGAGCAGGTGCAACACTTGCTTGAGCAACCGGGGCTTGAACCTGAGCCGTTACAAATTGTTGTGGGTTCTTTTTGATTAAAAGTTTAAAATCTTTGCGATTGATCTCTACTTCGTCAACAGCATTTTGGGAAACAAACTTGATAAGTGTTTGGATGTCTTTTAGTTCCATATTTGAATGGCTTAGTTTGGTTAGCAAATAAAATAAAAAAAAGTTAAAGCGGCATATTACCGTGCTTTTTACGTGGATTATTGGCCACTTTGTTTTGCAACATTTCAAAAGCACGTATTAGTTTTTCACGGGTTTCTTCTGGGTAGATTACTTCGTCTACAAATCCTCTTTCAGCGGCTCTATAGGGATTGGCAAAAATATCGGAATATTCTTTTTCTTTTTCCTTCCATGCGGTATCTCTATTTTCAGCGGAATCAATTTCTTTTTTGAAGATAATCTCAGCGGCGCCTTTTGCCCCCATAACGGCAATTTCCGCTGTGGGCCAAGCAAAGTTCATATCGGCACCTATGTGCTTAGAATTCATCACATCGTAGGCACCTCCATATGCTTTACGGGTAATTACCGTAATTCTTGGCACTGTTGCTTCACTAAAGGCATAAAGTAATTTAGCTCCATTAGTGATAATAGCATTCCATTCCTGATCCGTACCTGGCAAAAATCCGGGTACATCCTCTAATACCAACAAGGGTATGTTGAAAGCGTCGCAAAAACGAACAAAGCGGGCTCCTTTTTGACTGCTACGAACGTCTAAAACTCCTGCTAAATAACTAGGCTGATTGGCGATGATTCCAATACTTCTGCCAGCTAAACGACCAAATCCGACTACAATGTTTTCAGCAAAATCTTTATGGACTTCCATAAAAGAGTCTGCATCGACTATTTCTTCAATTACTTCTTTTATATCGTAAGGTTGATTGGGGTTGTCAGGAATGATATTTTTTAGTTTTTCACGAATCTCAGATTGACCTTGGTAGAATTTCAAAGGAGATTTCTCCTCGCAATTTTGAGGAATATATTGCATCAAATCTCTAATCTGGGTCAAACACATAACTTCATTGGCGACCGTAAAATGTGCAACACCACTTTTGGCTCCATGTACAGAGGCTCCACCTAAATCTTCTGCACTAACATCTTCGTTCGTTACCGTCTTTACAACATTGGGACCCGTTACAAACATGTAACTGGTTTTTTCAACCATGAAAATAAAGTCTGTTAAAGCGGGTGAATATACAGCACCACCGGCACAGGGACCCATAATAGCGCTTATTTGCGGAACTACCCCACTACTGCGCGTATTTCGGTAGAATATGTCGGCATATCCACCTAAAGAAACAACACCTTCTTGAATTCTTGCACCACCTGAGTCGTTCAAGCCGATAACAGGGGCTCCATTTTCAAGGGCCAAGTCCATAATTTTACAAATTTTCTCAGCATGCGTTTCTGACAATGAACCACCAAAAACGGTGAAATCTTGCGAGAATACATATACCAATCGACCGTGGATTTTACCATATCCTGTAACCACGCCATCTCCTAGTAAACGCTGTTGGTCCATACCAAAATCATGGCTGCGATGCACTACCATATTGCCAATTTCTTGGAAAGATCCTTCGTCTAAAAGCAAGTCAATTCGCTCTCTTGCTGTTAACTTCCCCTTTGCATGTTGTGCTTCAACGCGTTTAGGTCCACCGCCTTGAAGGGCATCGACCCTTTTCTGGGCCAATTTTTCTCTAGGATCCGACATGCTGCAAAGTTACGCAAGTATGAGTAATAAATACCAAAAAGTGCCATTACAAGGACTCTAATTCATTCGTAATAGCGTCATAATTTACCATTTACTACCAATTCACAAAGTTTGATCAATATTATAAGCCGGCATACGCTTGAATTTTCACCATTATCCTAATGGCTACTCATCTACCAAATGCAAAAGTTACTTCCGATACACAAGTTATTCGCAAAAAAAAGCTGCCCCGGTTATGAGGCAGCTTCCTTTAGAATGCTTTTAAAGAGTAACTTATTATCTTTATTTAGGTTGTCGGATTAATCATCAGATAAAGATGACATATCGAATAACAATGAAAATCTCATTTGATTTTGTAAGGGATGACGGTTGGCAAAAGGAATTAGATAAGCCGCATCTAAAGTAAGAGATTCGAATTTAAGTCCCATCCCTAATGTCATGTATTGACGGCCGCCTTTTGTTGCTGCTTCATAAAACATTCCTCCTCTTAAGGCAAACATCTTCTCATAAACATATTCAAAACCTGCAGAAGGTGTCCATTCACGAATTTCTTCTGAAAATCCACCTGGCGCATCGTAAAAAGACTGGATAATACCTTGAACTGGACTTACATTTTTATTTTTTCCGATGATGGCCACTTGGTTGGTATTAGGATCGATAGAATCGCCTCCAGTATATTTTTGAAGTACAAATGGCGGGGTCGGAACCAGTAATTTGTTTACATCAGCGTAAATAAACAATTCATTATGATCATCAATTTCATATTTATAACCTACGCCAAACTTCATATTGGTAGGAATAAAATCTCTTTTTTCTTCTGAAGAATAGGTCATTTTAGCACCAATATTCTGCAAATTCAATCCTACGTTAAAGCGGTGCCTTTTGCCAGCGGCCCTAATTTCATCGCGATATATTAAGCTTATATCACCGGCTACAGAGGTTCCCGCTGTATAATCAATTCCGTTGCGAACACCTGATCCTACTAAATTGGAGTAGATATAGCGCAAATTAACGCCCATTGCAAATTTCTCAGAAAATTTTGTGGCATAACCAATATCGAATGCAAATTCATTAGGGTTGAAACTACCTGTTGGATTACCGTCAAAATCGGTAAAGTTTATATTTCCCAATGAGAAATAACGGAAAGATCCAGATACGGCAGAATTTTTGCCAATTTTCGAATATCCCGACAAGTAAGAAAACCCTACATCGTTTACTAACTGACGCAACCAAGGTGCATAAGAAAGCGAGAATCCTGTTTTATTCTCAGCAAAAGTTAAATTGGCATTATTCCAAGCGGCACTGTTGGCATCTGGATTGAAAAGTGCTACTCCTACATCTCCCATTGCGGCAGAACGGCTGTCTGGAGAAATTGTTAAAAAGGGCACCATTGTGCTCACTGCATTCAATTCGCCAGATAATTCTGCCCCGGTGATTTGACCCGTTGTTATTTGAGCCTTAAGATTGGAGCTTGCAAATGCTAGGCAGCCCAAAGCTGCACATACTAATTTCCTCGACATAGGTAACCCAACAAAAATAGGGTTTCGTTCTTTAGATTGGTAATTTTTTTTACGTTGATTCATCTTTTTGGTTTTTTGTTTCATTTGTTTACGGTTTAATCATCTTTCCAGAAACCCTATCAGACAAGCCGTCTTGGGTAGTTAACTGGATCTGATAAACGTAAAGACCCGCTGGCAAATCGAATCCCCCAAACCAATCTTCGTGGATTTCGGGTAAAATTAATTTGCTTGGAGCCGACCAAATGAACGCTTCACGCTCGAAAACCCTTACCCCGCTTAGGGTATAGACTGAAACTTTCGCGTTTAAGTCCTCGTTGGGCATGTTATGAATTAGCGAAAATCGCAAATTTTCGAGTGAATTTATCGGATTAGGAATCGCTAGAGACTCTGAAATTTTCAATTCGCGTGCAGGTCCCACATTGAAATCAACTTCTGCAGTTCCTGAATTATTAAAAATATCCCAAACTTTGATATGTGCCTTATGCATTCCTGGGGTTAAATTATCTAAAGGAAATACAATAGTACCCTGCTGATAGGAGTTTGCATCATAACTAAAAAACTCATTAACCACAAAACTGCGTTCATCCTTGGTTCCTTGGTCTATTGTTAGAACCATATCTCTGCCTATACCTGACCCTGTGGCATTCAATCCACTACGATCAAAAATACGCGCCACAAAAGCTGACTGTGATTGAACATTACCACCATTTATAAATAGGGTATCGCCCATAAATGCACGAACAATTGGACCCACCGTATCGATATCTTTAATGGCACTTGAGCCCCCAATTTGAAATTTCCAAAATCCTGCTGCATCTCGCCTACCGTCTTGGGCGTAAAAAATACAACGTCCCTCACCTATTTGATAGGATATATCTTTAGGTATGGCAAAAGCAAATTCAAAACGGCCTTTACTCACCGTTACCTTACCTTTATATATGATGCTAGATTCTTGATTAAAAGGAATTCGAATTCCTGCATTATCGTTATCAAGGGTGAATTGCTGTGTGGGCTTATCGAAAATCTCCACCTCCAAATCTCCATTGAAATCATCCATTAAACCCTTCAATCTTTCGTTTACATGTCCTTTTACTCTTAAAACCGAAAATGCCTTAAGGGTATCTTGGAAATTTTCAAACGGCTCACCATTAATAGAATCGATATCTACTACATGTTCGGGAAAGGCCAATCTCATCGAAGGATCGCCCATTAACGCGAACTTATTATCTTCTGAATTCAAACGAGGTCGATTTTTAAGCCTTCCATATAATTCGCCCAATGTAGGAATCGGTTCATTCGGTTTCGGAAATCCGTAGTTCTTCCAAAATGCATCGTTAATTATGGAATTTCCAGAAACCCAAACGGTGCGAGTGGTGGTCATTAACGCTATCGCTCCCCCGTTTTTTCTAAACAATGTTTTTTCACCTGCTGATTGTAATAATGGGTTATCGAATCTGGAGAATTCACAGGTTGCTGTAAATAAAACGGGGTAATTATTGGGGTTTTGCAGTGAATTGATTGTGGGAATGTCAAAAAATGCTTCTTGTCCCCAACCGGTTTCTCCGCCATGTCCTTGATAATTGATAAATAAGCTTCCGTCTTCAAAACTCTTTTTTAATGACGCACTTACTTCAGGATATGCTTCATTATTTCCATTGGTTTTTTGAACAAACGCATCCGCATAAATGCGATTCACGCGTAAATAAGGGTGGTTCTTGGTTATATAGTTAGCATAATCTTCAGATTCATAAGTAAATTCCTTTTCCCAAGATTCATCTACATCATCGGTTACGAAGGTGATTCTACTTCTCCAAGATCCCAAACTTTTAGGGGTAAGGTAATTTTTGCGTTTTTCGAAAAATTGCAAAATTTCATTCTCACTCCGAGCAGGAACACGTCCTACAATCACATTCAACTGACTCTGTCCTACCCGGGGATCGCCTTCGCCTTCATTCAAATAGCCGATATAATCGTCTAAACTAAAATTCGAAGTTTTCTGTTCCCCTAAAGACTGATATATAGGCACGAAATTCGTATTCCCTGGAATGCGATCAAAAAAGTCGTAAGACGCCGCACCGATTAAGGTTACATACTTGAGAATAGGATTTTCGTTATTGTCTTTATAATGGGTGTACAAGAATCGCAAATAGGCTCTGATGGCCCCTAAATCAGGCTCTCCTCCGCTGTATTGATGATAGATTTCCTGCAGGGTAATTATTTTACTCTGAGGATTTATATTGGGCCAATCTAATCCTCTTAATACGGCAGCGAAGGCCGCATCTACAATATATAAGGTAGGCGCAATTTGTGTATTGGCGGTTGATTGGACAATTTCTCCCAAAAACGCAGGTTTATTCATTTGGGAAATCACCTGAACGGCTAAATGCACCGATGCGACAGGATTGGCATGATAATAATGTTGATTAGCTCCTTGGGTAATGGAAGGCAATAGCGCTGGCGCATAAGGATTGCTAACATCCCATACCTGGCGTTCTGCAACTTCCCCCGAGAATTCAAAAAACACGCCTTTTGATACATCTTCATTTTTGAGTTGCGGGTAATACCAATCGGTTGCCGTTATATTTTGGTGCTTTCCAAAGGATTGCAAAAGAAGATAATCGAGATAAGCGGCCGACTGTGAATTTTTACGCGTAAGACTTAAGCTTAATGGTAAATTACCCGTTTCGGTGGTTTGTAACTGAAATTGTTGGGTGTAAACAGGTTCGTCGCCGGAAATATTTCTGCGAAGGAAAAGGTCAAAATTCAGATTGCCGTATTTAAAATTCAAATTTCCCGTTTCATCTACCATGGAGGCGCCTATTCGGAATTGGAGCCAAGTGGAATCAGCCCCAGTGGGTATTTGGGTATTATAGGTGCGATTTAAGGTTTCATTGCCTAACTTTTCTCCCAGCCAAACACGACCCATCCCTAATGGATTTTGAATATCGTTTTCGATTAAGTCCAAAACACATCCACCATATATAATAGGTACATTACCTTGGCTATTATTGGATAAAAGATTCACGCGTTTTCCATTTGTAGAGTTGTCCGTGCCTAGGTACGCCACTATGTTTTGGGCATATTGGTGGCGGTTTCTATTGAATCGAACATTGTCGGGTTCAAAGGACACTAGGGGTTCGATATAAAATACGATGTAATCGCCCTTATCAAAGGTACCGTCTGATTCACCACTTACAAAAATGGGCACTTCAGGAGCGCTTGAAGTGACAGCCCCATTGATATCGGGATATCCAGCACCTTGGGAAGCAAAAAGCCTTATTGTTCGAGGATTGATCTGAGAAGGATTTAACCCGTATTGTTGAAGTTCTTCATATCCTATTTTAAAAAAACCTCCTTTACCTACACTAATATATACCCATTTGCCAGTTGCAAAGGGTTGTATTTCGCCATTGAATTGGGACATGCCTTTACTAATGAAAGCACTGAAAATGACCATTATGATGGCAAGTTTGGAATGAGATATGATTTTAGCTAACATAAAAAATCGTGTTGTAAAGATAACGCTTTTTAAATGGAATCATTTTAGGTGAGTCTCACAATGATGTAAAATTGACGTCAAAACCGTAACTAAAAACTATCATCATTAGTTTCTCATGAATGTCATGTTTTGATGAAAGTCCTTGTCCAATGCCCAACCGAATCAAAATATTTTTTTATTTCAATCGTTTTATCTTTACATTTGTTACCCAAGTATAGAACCACTATGAAGAAATCACTACGCATTGCATTGATGGGTATGTTAGTTTTGGCGAGCGGCAATTTAGCAGCTCAAGACCCAGAACTTACGCAATTCTACGCGGCTCCCGTATACACAAACCCAGCATTAGCAGGGTCTGCTGTATGTCAAACCGGAGCAGCAGGACGTGTTTCCATGAATTACCGAAATCAATGGCCCAGTCTTCCTGGAACTTTTCGTTCTTACAATCTTTCATGGGACCAACATATTCCAAGCATTGGTGGCGGTATCGGCGCTATGGTTTTTCATGATGTTGCAGGCTCAGGTTTATTACAATCCACAACCATCAGTGGTGTTTACAGTTATTACCTACCCTTAGGTCGTGGACGTAACGCTGCTGTAATGCGTTTCGGTTTACAAGGAGCTTTAGCCATTAAAAGTTTAGATTGGAATCGCTTGCGTTTCGGTGATCAAATCCTTCCCACTCAAGGATTTGTTAATCCTACTGGAGAACAACAAGCCTCTCAACGAGTTACCTATCCTAACTTTAATGCCGGGTGGGTTGTATACAATTCCAAGTTTTACGGTGGGGTTGCCTTTCACAATATTACCCAGCCCAATTGGAGTTTTTATGAGAATCCCGATGAAATTTTACCTACACGTATAACCGCACACATGGGTGGAAACATCAAATACGGAGGTAACCGCTTTAGCGAAGACAATATCTCGCCTAACGCATTGTTCATGGTTCAAAGAAACTTTACCCAGTTGAACTTAGGATTTTACGTAAATAAAGGTCCATTAGTTACAGGCTTATGGTTCCGTCAAACATTTGGTAACTATAACACCTCAGATGCGGTGATATTATTAGTAGGTTTTAGAAAAGATCGTTTTAAATTTGGTTACAGCTATGACTTTACAGTAAGTGACGGTCGAAGTGCCATTCCTTCTAGTCATGAAGTAAGCGCCACCATCGATTGGTGTGTACCTCCAGGTTCTAAACCTTTCCGCCCGCTAAAGTGTCCAGAGTTTTAATCACAAGACAATTCAAATTTAAAAAAACAGAATTTAACTGTAAGTTTGCAATAAATAAGCACATACGCTCGTTATATCATACACATGTTGAAGAATTTCAAAATGAAAACAACAAAAGTACTTATGGCAACTGCGCTGCTAGGCGTGGTTTTCACATCGTGCGATCCGCGTGGTCCTAGAATTAAAAGCAAGAACACCGGACAGATGCACAACGATCCCAAATGGGGAGGTTATGCCAAACTGAAATACAAAGGACAAGAAACAGGTCCTGGTTTGGTCCTAATCGAAGGGGGTGCCTTTACCATGGGTAATACCGAAACCGATTTGAAATATGAACACGATAACGTGGAAAGAACTGTTACCGTTCATTCATTCTATATGGACGAATGCGAGGTAAGTAACCACGAATATGGTGATTTCGTTTATTGGTATCAACGTGTGTTCAATCCTAATAATAGTGGATTACAAAGCACACACGAATTTGCAGGTGTTCAAATCGATCCTAACGATCCGGCATCTGAAGGTGGATTATATAACAAAATCCTACCTGATACCAATTGCTGGAGAAGCAAATTAGGTTATAATGAGCCTTTCGTGGAATACTATTTCCGCCATCCATCGTACCAAGATTATCCTGTTGTAGGTGTTAACTGGCACCAAGCCAACGAATACGCAAAATGGCGTACCGACCGTGTGAACGAGATGATATTAGATCGTGAGCGTTTGATTAATTTCGATGCAGGTAACCAAACCATCAACAGTGATCCTTTCAATAATTTCAATACCCGTGCCTACCTTTCAGGCCAAGATAACGGAATTTTTAGTGGAGTGGATATCTCTGGAGCGGTGAACACTAAACGAGGTGCTGGAAATATGTTGGGAACTAAGCCTTTGCGTAACTATACCAAAGCTAAAAAGAAAGATCAAAAACGCTTTAAAGTAAAAATGGAAGATGGTATTTTATTGCCAGACTACCGTTTGCCTACAGAAGCAGAATGGGAATACGCATGTAAAGCTGCTATTGGTGAAACGCAGTTCGACAACATTGACCAAAACAAAATCTACACATGGTCTGATTACACCATTCGTATTAAAGATGGTAAAGAAGCCGATCGTGGTAAGATTCGTTTGAACGTAATGCGCGGTAAAGGTGATTATGCCGGTATTGCAGGTGGTCCCTTGAATGACGGTGGTATGATTACTACTCATGTGCATTCTTTCTGGCCTAACGCATACGGCTTGTACAATATGGAAGGTAACGTATCTGAATGGGTAATGGATGTTTACCGTCCGTTATCATTGGAAGATATGGACGCTTTCATGCCTTTCCGTGGTAATAAATTCCAACAAGTGGTAATGGACCCTAACGGGCCTGGTGGATTGAGCGACAAAGACGATTTAGGCCGTATCAAATACCAAGATGTAGTGAAAACTTCTATCAAAGAAGGTGGACGTCGTAACTACAGTCAATCTGATAATATTGGATATAAGGATATGCAGGCTGGAATGGAAGAACCAGATTTGACGTACGAATACGGTGTAACTACTTTGATAAACGACAAAGCGCGTGTAATCAAAGGGGGTAACTGGACTGATCGCGTATATCAAGCAACTCCAGGAACACGTCGTTTCTTGGATCAAGACCAATCGGCTTCTTACTTAGGATTCCGTTGTGCAATGATCCGTGTAGGTTCTCCAGTAGGAAACTCTAAAAAGAAATACAACAAACTACCTGTTAGCGGTATTGACGCAAAAACAAAACGTCGTAAATAAAATTCTTTAATGTGTATGTGAAAAGCCCCGGAAACGGGGCTTTTCTTTTATAGGGTTAATTACTTTATAATTTAATGTAATAGGGTTTCAGGTAATACAATTTCTTGAGTTGTCATTAACGGATTTGGGCAAGATTTGGAAAAACAAAAACAATATCCTTGTTTCAATCCCAATTAATGAATTATCAGGATCCTTGATCGTCTTGACCCCATAAATACATCCATATTCTAATAAAAGAAGCTATAAAAGAATCCATAAAAAAAGCCCTGAAATTCAGGGCTTTTTTATGCTGAGCGAGAGACGAGATTCGAACTCGCGACCCCAACCTTGGCAAGGTTGTGCTCTACCAGCTGAGCTACTCTCGCATGCTTCTTCCGAAGAGTGGTGCAAATGTACAACATTGAATAGGTATTATGCAAGTGTTATCTAAAATATTTTTATGAAATCTTGCAATAAATACACCAATTAAACAAACCACTCCAACTCTCATTAGGTTGTTCTCATTAAATCAAAGAGTTACAAAAAGGCAGTTCTGTAAGCCGGGTTCTGTACGCACGGTTTTTGCCGTGGCTTCTATCATTCATCTAGGATATTTCTCACGAAATACCTCAATCGACCTACCCTTCTGGCTCGCAAGCGATCGAGCGGGCCGCCCTTTAATCCAGATTTATTCGGTCTTTCAACTCGCAAGGTTTATCCCAATCCCGATTCGCACCGGAACGAGTGAGCTCTTACCTCACTTTTTCACCCTTACCCCAAACCCGTCGGGGCGGTACTTTTCTGTGACACTGTCTGTGAACCTTTCGGCCCCCTTCCCGTTAGGAAGTGCGATGCCCTGTGTTGCCCGGACTTTCCTACTTGCTTTCGCAAGTCGATAGAACGAACTGCCTTCTGCAAAAATAGACCTTTTTCAGGTAGTAAAACACATTATCGTATGTTATCTTTGTTGGGCAATTATGTCAGCCTACGAAGCCGTTATTGGATTAGAAATTCATATTCAACTCCTTACCAAGAGTAAGGCCTTTTCCTCCGATTCAACCGAATACGGTGCATTACCCAATACACAAGTAAGTCCCATCAGCTTAGGCCATCCGGGTACCTTACCCATGCACAATGCCCAAGCTATAGAAAAAGCCATGAAAATGGGCTTGGCATTGGAATGCGATATCACCCGCATCAACCGCTATTCACGAAAAAACTATTACTATGCCGATTTACCCAAAGGGTATCAGATTACTCAATTTGATACTCCCTTATGTGTTGGCGGTCGCGTTCCTATAAAAACCAAAGACGGAGTTAGAAAATCTATCCGACTTACCCGCATTCACATGGAAGAAGACACGGGCAAAAGCATGCACGACCAAGACCTTTACGATACCTTGGTTGATTATAATCGTGCAGGTACCCCATTGATCGAAGTTGTTTCTGAGCCCGATATTAAAAATGGCGACGAAGCCTATGCGTTTGTATCTGAAATCCGCCGATTGGTGCGTTACCTCGAAATATGCGACGGTAATATGGAAGAAGGAAGCTTGCGTTGCGATGCCAATATTTCTGTGATGCCTGTTGGATCCAAAACCTTTGGCACCAAAGTGGAAGTCAAAAACATGAATTCCATTTCTAATGTGAAACGTGCCATCGATTTTGAAATACAACGACAAATTGCCTTAATAGAAGCCGGTGGAACGGTTCAGGGAGAAACTAGAGGCTTTAACGGACTCAATGGTTCTACCTTTTCCATGAGGAAAAAAGAAGCCATCAACGATTATCGTTACTTTCCAGAACCCGACTTGCCTCCTACCCTAATCACCGACGCCGATATTCAACGCGTGCGCGAGCACATGCCCGAACTACCAGAGTCGCTATACAAACGTTTTACCGAAGAATATGGTTTGAACGATTATGATGCCTCAGTTTTAATCGATGATAAAGAGTCGGCCTTTTATTTTGAAGAATTGGTGCGTTTAGGGGCTCCCCACAAAACCGCTTCCAATTGGGTAACGGTTACCATTCGCGGATTTTTGAACGAACGGGCCTTGAACTTGCAAGATTTCCCCTTAGCGGCGACTCAAATTGCCGAAATCATCCAATTGATCCAAGGCGGAAGCATCAATCACAGCATCGCGAGTCAAAAACTATTCCCTGCCCTTATTGAGTCGCCCGAATCGAGCGCTCAAGAAATCGTAGATAAACTGAATTTAGCCACCAGCAGCGATACCGGATTCATTGAAGAATTGGTAAAACAAGTGTTGAGCGAATTCCCGGAAAAAGTTGCTGAATTCAAAGGGGGTAAAAAAGGCCTTTTGGGCATGTTTGTTGGCGAAGTCATGAAACGTTCCAAAGGAAAAGCCGATCCGAAAACAACCAACCAATGGGTGAATAAAATGCTCAACGATTAAAAGATGCAGTTCCCCGAGTTCATAGCCCATCGAATTCAAGAACATCTCGAGAAAACTTGGTGTGTTATTGAAAATGAGGCCTATACCTACCAAAATCTTTCCGATTACATTCAAGAATTCCAATTTCCGATATCTCAGAGTCAGGGACCTATTGGGGTTGTTTTACATAATGATTTCGAAACTTATGCGGCCTTAATCGCATGCTGGTTAAGCGGCAAAGCCTATGTACCCCTCAATCCCGAATACCCTACCCAACGTTTGCAAGATATTATCGATGCGAGTGAACTCAAATGGGTGCTCGATTCCAAAAATGTAGGTCTTCCATCGATAAACACCATAGCCTGCATTCAAAAACAAGTGCCTGTTTCTTTTCGGTGGAAATTTTTCGCGCCGGAAAACACCGATATCGCCTATATCTTATTCACATCTGGAACCACCGGCAAACCCAAAGGGGTTCCCATTACTTTTGGCAATTTACAAGCCTTCTTCGATGGCTTTTTTGAATTGGGATACATCTTAGATAGCCAAGATAAGTTCTTGCAGATGTTCGAACTTACTTTCGATTTATCCGTAATGAGCTTTGGCATACCCACCCTCTTGGGTGCCTCATTTTATGTTCCAAGTCAGCAGTTGGTAAAACCTCTGGCTCTTTACGACACCCTCGAAAGTCAAGAAATCAGCTTCGCACTTATGGTGCCCTCGGCGGTTGAAATGTTGGCTCCCTATGCCGATGAATTGGAATTGCCACACTTAAAAGTGAGCCAATTTTGCGGTGAGGCCCTGAAACTTTCTCAAGTTGCTATATGGGCAAAAGCCTGTCCGCAGACCCAAATCGATAACGTTTACGGTCCAACCGAAGCCACTATTTATTGCACCCGATACACCGTTCCCTCAAACATCAATGAGTGTTTGCACAACAACGGCATCGTTTGTATTGGGAAGCCAATGAAAACCGTTTCTCTTATGTTAGACGAGGCCAAGGAATTGTGTTTAGGTGGCGCTCAAACTACGAAGGGGTATTTGCACGCCAATGAAGAGCAGCGTTCTAAATTCTTTGAAAAAGACGGCATTTGGTTTTACAAAAGCGGAGATATAGGAAGTATCGATGGGGAAAATTATTTCTGTCATGGCCGCAGCGACGACCAAATAAAAATCCAAGGATACCGGGTAGAGTTATCGGAAATTGAATTTGCAGGTTCCAAAATACTTCCCGAAATACAAAACCGTTGTTTGGCTATAGAAACGGCTAATGGTTGGGAACTGCATCTGGTATTTGATATAGAATCAACATCCATTGACCTATTAAAAGTTAACGAACACCTTCCCGATTACATGCATATCAAAGCGGTTCACGCCGTTCACCCATTTCCCCTGAATTCAAATGGAAAAGTAGACAAGAAGGCCTTAAGATTAATAATCGATACCCAGTAATTAAACCGTATAATAAAAAACAAATCCATTATCCCTGATGATTATACGCCAAGCCGAAACGAAAGATTTAGATTTTATTATTGATTGTATCATCGAAAGCGAAAAATCGGGAGGCGATATTTTCCCGTATTCGGAGGCTTTTGGGATATCCGTTTTGCAATTTTCGCAAATAATAAAAGGCATATTCGACGAAGAGATCGCTGATCAGCCTTGGTGCTTAGACCATTGGTACGTGGTAGAATCGAAGGAAGGCGATGCGGTAGCCGGACTTTCTGCATGGGTAGAGGGAGTTGGGGGTGTTTCATCAGACATGTTGAAAGCCCAAATTTTGAATTTTTTCCTTAAGAAAGAATGGGAAGTAGCCACAGAGAAACTACAGGTTTTATCGTCGGTGAGCATTCCTCGAATACCGCAATACGTGCAGTTAGAACATTTATATACTCACCCTTTACACCGTGGCAAAGGGCATATGAAAGCCCTAATTCATTACGCCTTAGAATTGTATAAAGATTTCCCCGCCGAAATTCAGGTATTAGAAATCAATAAAAATGCGGTGTCGCTATATGAATACATTGGATTTTCTGTGAACGAAAGGCAATGTAACGAGGCATTGGAACGTTTATCTTTGTTGAGCGGCAATTGCAAATTACAATTAATAAAAAAACATGGATAAAGTACAAATAACTCAAGAATTACAACCCATTTTCGCAAAAGTATTTCGCAATCCTGAAATCGAAATTACCGATACCCTCAATGCCGAACAGGTTTCGGGCTGGGATTCACTAACCCATTTAAGTATGATTGCCGACGTAGAATCGCATTTTCAAATCAAATTCAAATTGAAAGAATTGATTGGCATGAAGAATGTGGGTGATATGATCGATTTGATTATTGCGAAAAAAGGTGTTTCCTAATCGCAAACCCATAGCATTTACCATAATACTCGGTTCTTTATTGGGCCTAGGTGTATATCTATTTTCGAACCCTAACACCAAACTCATACTCGAAAGTAAGGGAATCTATTTTTATACTTGGGAAGGCTTTAATACAAAGCCTTCGTTACCCACTAACGCCATTGGCAATACTGAAGATTCATTAATCCTAAATAGAGACTCAGCTAAAAAGGATCGACACGGAATTCCACCTGTAAACGTGATTCTAAGTAAAAGTCCGAATGCCTTAAAACGACCTGAGAATATCGATTTATCAGATTCTGCCCTACTTGTTTACGATAGCCTGAGCGCCGGATTAAAATATTTATATTTTTCTCCAAAATCAGATTTATTGGAATCGTTTTTTGTTCGCCTGAATAATGCGGCGAAACAGTCGGTTCGTATTTGGTATTACGGTGATTCGCAAGTAGAAGGCGATCGTATTACCCGTGAGGTTCGCAAAGAAATGCAATCGCGTTTTGGTGGTAGAGGTATTGGATTCATTCCCATAACCAATCCGGCTACTTATATGGATTTGGAATTAGGGAAACAGCCCGATTGGAAAAAATACAATTGCTTTCAACACCGCAAAAAAACCAACGATTTCGGTCCTTCGGGATTGGTCTTTTTACCCGCAGATGAAAACAGCAAAAAATGGAATACCATCCAACTAAAAGTGCTTAAATCACTAAAATACAAGCAACTGAGTCTGCAATGCAATGCAGATACGCTCTTTCAAGTGGAATGGAAAACTAAAAAAGACAGCGCATGGATTCCTGTGAAAAGAGTGCTTTCGCAAAAGAAAATCAATGCCTATAGTATTGGAGATTCTGCACTTTATGGCAATATACAAATCCGTTGTAGAGGTCGTAAAATGAAAATTTACGGATTGAATTTTGATGGAAACACAACGGGTGTTTATGTTGATAATTTCGGCATTCGCGGGCATTCGGGAGACGGACTCAAAGCCATTTCCAATGAAATTTTACAGTCGGTATCGGTAGCACAGAGAACGGGATTGGTGATTTTCCACTACGGCAACAATATGGTGCCTTATTTGAAACTTGATTTAAAAAGTGAGAAATGGGTAAAAGATATTTTTAGAAGCCTTTTCAGAAAATACCGCAATAGCTGTCCGAATATGTCGTTTTTGGTCATTGGCCCAGGCGATATGGGATATCAAAATGGAGAGGCCGCTGTTTGTTATCCCTCATGTGCTTCCTTAAATAAATGGATGCGAGAGGTAGCCATGGAGGAAGGCATGGCCTATTTTGATTTTTATCAGATGATTCGCGACAAAGGCGGAATATTAAAATGGCGCGAATCGCATATTGCAAGTCTTGACGGACATTTAGGTCCTTCCGGACAGCGTTTGTTTGCCAAAGAATTAACTAAAGAACTATTAGATGCGTATGCCGCATTTAAAATTAGAACGGGAGAATGAGAATTAGAAAAGCACTATTAAGTTTATTTTTTGTGGGAATGGGTTTCAACAGCCTTTTGTCACAACCGATATATTGGAATCAATTTGAATATCAAAAATATCCGTGGATTGACTCGAACGTGAATGTGATTCAAACCCATAGAAAAACATTGATTGCGCCTTTCATGGCCAAACTTAAAAAGACCAATAAACAGCGGGTACATATTTTACACATCGGAGATTCTCATGTTCAAGCCGACATTTTCACGCACGAAACCCGCACCTTGATGGGGGGCACGTTCGGACATGCCGGTAGAGGCATGGTTTTTCCTTATACCACCGCACGTACCCATACTGCTGCCGATTACCGTTCAAAACATACCGGAAAATGGTATTATGCCCGTAATGTTGAACGTTATCCAGAACTTCCTATTGGGGTTACCGGTATTACTTCGCGCACCTATGATCACCAATCTGCATTTAAGTTGAGTTTTAAGGAAGGTGCTATACGACCTGAATTTACCCGTTTGCGCATTTTAATGGACCGTTCGGTGCGTTCTTACGACCTGCGCATCATCGCTGGAAACGATACTGCGCTTGTCGATGTATTTAAAAATGCCGTAGATTCTTTGAGCGATCAAATTTGGGTAGATATGCCCAAAGGAAGTTCCGAATACTTATTCGAATTGGTCAAGAACGATACCCTTCAATCTTATTTTGAAATCTACGGAATTAGCATTGAATCGCCTGATAATCGCGGCCTGTTATACACCAGCGTAGGCATAAATGGGGCCGGGCATTATTCCATTATGAGGGAAAACAAACTCCCTCAACATTTAACCGATTTAAAACCAGATGCCATTATTTTAGATGTAGGTGCCAATGATTTTTATCAAAAAGGAATGGATCAACAGCGTTTCAAAGATAATTTGGTATCGATCATTGAAATGTTCAAAACCTATGCCCCAGATGCCCTCATTATACTGAGTAACAGCCAAGACATTCACCGTGGAGGTTATAGTGTTAGAGCGTGTTCTATCTTCTCAACGATGATATCGGATGTAGCCAAAACTGAAAATGTAGCTTTTTATGATTGGTATCGAGTAGCAGGAGGTAATCAATCCATGAAAATTTGGAAATCCCTGCATTTAGCCAATCGCGATGGGGTGCATTTAACCCGCGATGGGTATGAACTCAAAGGAAGTCTAATTTATCAATCGTTCGGACGCACCTATCGCCGATTTTTCACCCCCACAAAGAAAGAAACATCTATTATCATACCCTGTTTAGATCCGAGTCAATTGGATTCGGTTGAATTGGCCAAAGAACTTAATTCAGCCGAGAAAAAATGGCTAGAACATACCGTAAAAAAAGGCGAAACCGCCTGGGGTATTGCTCAAATGTATAATATCAGCGTTATCCAATTAAAGGAATGGAATCGTTTGGGAAGCTATGCGCTAAAAGAAGGACAAAAATTGAAGGTATTTACCGAATTTGAAATTCAAGAGGCAGCCCCTAAAAGAAGTGTAAATAGCGTAAATGTGAGGGTACCTAAAAAAGCGCCTCGCCAGAATATATCCTCAGGATCTGTTCGTTACCACACCATTCAACGCGGTGAAACCCTATACAGTATTGCTCGAAAATACCGTATGTCGGTTTCTGAATTGAAACGTCTGAATAATATGAAAAGTGATTTTATTCGGGCAGGAAAGCGATTAAAAGTAAAGTAATATGGCCTTTAATACCGCAGCTTTTTTTATCTTTTGGTTTGTTTTATACCTACTCTTTTTAGCGGGAGGCAAGTCCAATTCTTGGAAAATTGGCATCCTTTTAATCGGCAACTTGTTTTTCTTTACGTGGCTAACTGACTATGCGGTGTTGATTTTGCTGGCTGCGTCTGCAATTGATTTTACTATTGCTAAAGGCATTCAAAAACAGCATAGCGATTTGGTTAAAAAATGGCTCATGCGGAGCAGTGTATTGCTTAATATCGGATTGATTTTAACGTTCCGTCATATCAGCGATTGGTTGCATTTGAACGACATGGAATCGGCCACCCACTTCCCTATTCCCCTGCATTTTATTGGCGTTTCCTTCTATGCATTCCGTTCCATGAGCTACGTGTTTGACGTGTATTACGAAAATATCGAAGAACCCGAAACCAACTTGTTGCATTACTGGACCTATGCCTCCTTTTTTCCATTGATGCTTTCAGGACCCATTGCAGGCGCAGAAAATTTCCTCCAGAAAATACGAAGTTCGGAATGGCGCATCAGTACCAAAGATCTGAGCATGGGTGCTTTTTTCATCAGTTCGGGTATCATCAAAAAATTCATCATAGGCAATTATCTGTCCATCAACTTCATCGATCGCGTATTTGAAAGCGCTTCTTTTTTTACCTCGATGGAAGTTTTTATAGCCAGTATATTACAAACTTTCGCGC
>CBFHXF010000001.1:55763-119373 GCA_965659745.1 Bacteroidia bacterium | reverse complement strand
TTTATCATTATTGTTCCAAGATAGAAAGGTGCCATTCCAGTTTATTACAGCCGAACAAATAACCGAATTAAATTCAAATGATATTTTGTGGTTATGTGTGCCCGACACGTTCATTCCTTCGTTTATAGACTTAGGTAAAGAACATAATCTAAAAATGGTTTATTGTTCGGGCGCTCTCGCTCTTGAAAATGATTGGAAAGATAATGTCGGGGTTTGGTATCCGCTCTACAGTTTTAAAAAAGGATTTCCAATTGACTGGAAATCGGTGCCTGTTTTTACCGAAGTAGAAGAACCAGGATTACGCGCGTATTTTTCTTTGTTGAAGAAATCCTTAGAGTTGGAAAGTCGCGAGATCAATTCTGACGATAGAAGAAAAAGACATTTGGCTGCGGTTTTTGTGAACAATTTCACGAATGCCATGCTGCATGCGGCCGAGGAAACCTTAAATGGTTTGACAAAAGAAGAGATTACAGAAGCATTATTACCTATTGCTGTTCAAACGGTTAGCCGATGGGCAATTGCAAAAGCGTCAAAATTACAAACAGGACCGGCGGTGCGAAACGATGAACAAACCATTCTTAAACATCTAGATGACTTAACGGATTTCCCCCTAGAAAAAGAACTTTACCAGAGCATTACTAATTATATTACACAAAAAACTCAACAAAAATAGAAAAAACTCAACAAAAGTGTCTAACTTTACAAAAGTTACACAATGGCACTATCAATCCAATCTTTCGTAAATGATGAACAGCACTTGTTTGAATACATGGGCTTGCAAATCTACATTAGCCGAAAAGACAGGGAGCCTTTGGTGTTTTATGGCCATGTGGAGAATAGTGAGAAGCTGTCAAAAATCATCGTGCACCTTGAAAACGGCTTATTTAAAGGCTTTGAAATGGCACCCGTTGAGGGCGCTCCAGAATTAGATGACAAGGACAAGCAAAAATTAATGGATATCATTGATTACAACTTGAACGATATTATCAAATATTGGATTGACTTCTTTGTTTATCATAAAGAAGTACCTTTTGAGAAAATTTTAAAGCCCATTCAGAATAACAATTCTTAATGGGCTTTTTTTTATTTCAATTCGTATCGAACTCCGAGGTAAAATAATCTTCCGTTTGCGGGACCCCAGCTGTAACTAGCATCAATGTCACCTCCCCAAGGGTAGGTGAAAATAGGATCCATTTGACGGAAATTTCCAATATTTTCAGCACCCAAGTACACTTCTAGACCTGAATTCCAAGATTTACGCACTTGTACATTGAATAACGCGTAGGTCGGAGTTTTCAATGGTTGATCAACCGGACCTGGTCTTATTTGAGGACGTTCAAATAAGCGCTTAGGCCCATTCACGCTTCCTACCAAATCGAAATACCATTTGTTGCGTGTTTTATAGGTTAATGTAGCAAGTCCTCTGTGTTGACTTAACAAGGGTTTCAATTGCATTTCGCCTCCTAATTTCTGAACATTATTCACATAACGATACGCCAAGCGCACTTCAAATCGCATGGCAGGCATGAAACTCCATTCGGTATGAATACTTTCTGAATATCCAGCGTCTGCACCTGTTAGTTGCACAAAATTAACTTCGGTGTAATTTTCCTGATCCATCACAATCCGACTGTCGAATTGATTGCGAAACACATCTATCGAAATCGAACTTGGATAACCCAAGAACATGAGTCTTTTCAAATAAGAAACTCCATAATTCCAACCGCGTTCTTGATTAAAGCCATAGGGTAGGGTCATAGGCTCCGAACGATTCAGAAAATTACCATTTACTAGTCGGTTGTTGATCATGTAAGGCAAATTCTCGGCAATTACATACGCTTGTCTGCGACCATAACCACCTTGAATAAATAAGCTATTATTGTGATTCAAATCCCACTTTATGTGGGCACGAGGTGTAGCAAACCAACCATGATAGTTGTGATGGTCCAAACGAGCGCCTAAAACCATTTTCAATTCATCGGTAGCATAAACCGCTTCACCAAATGCACCAAATTGTAATTCGTTAATTTGGCCTTGGTAGGTGGGTGGCTTCATAGGCGTTACAAATGAAAGGCTGTTAAATGTTTCGTCTAATTGGGTGGCTAAAAAAGAAACGCCCGTTTTAAGTCCCCACGTTTCGGTTAATTCCGTTTGCATCAAACCGCTGTAATTAAAGCGCAGTTCATCGGCGTTGTAGGTTCTATTAATCAACGAATTCAAGTTATAATTCATTCGATGCCTTGAGAAATTGAAAATATTGCCAAAGGTGGTTTCTCCTTCTGTGGGAATTATTCCTAATTTAGCAAATACATCTAAACGACTTTCTTTGCTGCGGAACATGAAATCATTCGGATTTGTGGTTAATTCATTGCCGCCGGTTTCATTAGTAGCCCCGCCCATTTTGCCGTCTTCCCAATAGGTAATGCCTACCATACCTTCGGTATTTTTAGTTTGAAAATGGGTTTGATTGCCTAAATAAATTCTATCGGTTATGGGCATATCGGTATAACCATCGCGATTCATATCGGTAGTCATCCACTGCGTACCTCCATGTAAATAGGTAAAGTTGCGTAAATTCCGGTTGATGTCTTTTTTAAACATGAGATTTACCTCAGACCGCCCCTGATTATTTTGATACGCATTGAAAAACAAACGTGGATCTTTAGCACTCGACTTTAAGTCATAATCAATACCGCCGGTTAATCCTTCATATCCCAAAGTCGTGCTACCATTGCCTTTGGCGATATTGACATTGGCCACAAACGCCCCTGGAATATTCGAAAGTCCATTCAATTGAGCAATGCCATTTAAGATAGGCATGTTATTGCGAGTCATTAACACGTACTTGCCAGACAATCCGAGCATTTCGACTTGTCTAATACCAGAAATACCGTCTTTATTAGAAACCTCTACCGTATTACTAAGTTCAAAACTTTCTGAAAGAGTACAACAAGCGGCTTTTTTAAATTCATTCTCGGTTAACGTGGTTTTGAGCTGAGCTCCCTCTGTATTATGTTGATGACCATCATGTTCTGCGGAAATTTCAACGGTTTTAATCGTATCGATTTGCGACAAAAGTGGACTCCCCGCAATGAGGAGTCCACTTAAGAAAATGCACCTTACCATTCTGCTTCTTCTTTTCTATAATGACAGCAACCGGGTAAATTTTGATACACAATATTATCGGCTTTTACTTTTTCCGTATCATGACCCACCATGGCAACTATATTATGTAGCTGTTCTTCGGTAAAAAGATTAGATTGATAGGTGATAAATACCTTTTGCTCTTCTTTACTCCAATAGGCGGTTTGAATTCCTTTGCGATCTAAGGCCGTTTCTATGCGTTCTTTACACATTTCACAGTTTCCATACACTGTAAATGAAGTATTTACTTTGTTTTTATTGCCTTGAAATAAGGCACATCCATTCATGCTTAACATTATAAAGCTGAGCATGAGCATCCATAAGTTTATATTTAATTTCTTTTTCATTGCTATAAGGTTTAATTAGTCTGTATTAGTTTCTCGGTTAAGATTAACTAACGGCCTAAATAATCCATTTGCAATGTTGCTCCAGTATATGTCTACTGGGCAATGGAGGTGGGTAATTTTGATAGTTATTGTGAGGTATGATTGCTATAGCGGGTATAGCACTTAACATTCTTTCGATTTTAATGGGGAAAGTCTGATTGGAAATACTTGAGGTTATTTTATTTGCCGCTTCCTCAATGAATTTGGGAGTGTAGTAATACCAAAAGTCAAACTCACAAGACTCGTGAGAATCAACAGAATATACATCATCAGTCTTTGCAACTTCACAACATGATTTAGGCTTGGGATGGGTATGTCCGGCGCAGCAATCTTGATTCTTTGAAATGCTCATTTCTTCATTCAAACAACATACGTCTATGACCGCAGTAAGCATACCACTGCTAATGAGTAGAATACTTAGGAAAAAAGTGGCCAAAAACGATTTCATTTAAACAAAGATATTAAATAATTTGTCTCAAGCGAATAAAGTGGGTAATATCGCACCTTGGCAAACATGTTTAGGGCACTTTTTCGACGAAAAACTGACTTTCCAGCAGCTTCGGATTCTCAAATGTCGCGCGTGTTAGGTCTTCGCGATCTAACCTTTTTTGGTATCGCGGCCATAATCGGTGGGGGTATTTTTAGTTCCGTAGGTCGCGCTTGCTCGGAAGGCGGCCCCGGAGTTATCTGGTTGTTTTTAATTTGTGCTGTAGCTTGTGGCTTTGCGGCACTTTGTTATGCAGAGTTTGCCGCACGGATTCCGGTTTCCGGAAGCGCTTATACCTATGCGTATGCTTCTTTTGGAGAATTGTTTGCGTGGATTATAGGTTGGGCCTTAATCATGGAATATTCAATCGGGAATATTTACATCGCATTTTCTTGGAGTGGTTATGTGACCCATATGTTAGATGCCTTTAATTTACATTTACCCCGATGGCTAACGGTGGATTATCGCACCGCTTCTCGGGTTTTTTCACAGCAATCACAATACGTAACCCTTACTGTTGATCAATTAGATGCCATGAAAGCATGGAATACGGCACCGATTATTGGCAATTTGCGATTGATCTTTGACGCACCTGCTGTATTGATAAATATTTTGATTACCATTTTAGTTTACCGGGGCATAAAAGAGAGCAAGCAAGTGAGCAATGCAATGGTAATATTGAAATTGGTTATAATCATTGCGGTGATTGCGGTTGGCGCTTTTTACATTGATATTGAAAATTACACTCCTTTCAATCCATCAGGCATGAAAGGTATAATGGCGGGCGTATCGGCCGTGTTTTTTACCTATATAGGTTTTGATGCCGTTAGTACATTGGCCGAAGAGAGCAAACATCCAGAGCGTGATTTACCTAAAGGAATGTTTTATTCCTTATTAATATGTACGGTGCTCTATATATTTATATCATTGGTATTAACGGGTATGGTTCCCTATTCATTATTGAATGTGGATGATCCTTTAGCGTTTGCATTGCAATATAAAGGTGTTCATTGGTTGGAATATATTGTGGGAGCCTCGGCTATTATTGCCATGACGGGGGTATTGTTGGTTTTCCAAATGGGACAGCCTCGAATTTGGATGTCAATGAGTAGAGATGGCTTGCTGCCAAAAAAGTTTGCTCAAATACATCCCAAATACAAAACACCTGGTTTTTCTACCATAATGACGGGCGTAGTTGTGGGGTTGCCCATATTTTTCACTGATGAAGCCTTTGTTTTAGACTTTACTTCCATTGGGACAATTTTTGCTTTTGTATTGGTGTGTGGCGGCGTTCTTTTGCTTCCCCAGAGAAAAAAGGGGGACGGAAAAGGGTTTCGATTGTGGTATATCAACGGTCAATGGTTATTTCCCTTGATTTGCATTGGATCGGGATTATTAGCATGGATTTTTATTCCTGGCTATATTTTAGAGATAATTTCGGGTGGCTCGGATATGATGTACACCATGGCACATCGGATCTTATGGATATGTTTGATTGGGATGTCGATTTTTGCCTGGAAGAATAAATGGAACCTAATACCCTTATGTGGCGTAGCTATTTGCTTATATTTGTTAACCGGAATGACGATTGAAAATTGGAAGTGGTTTGGTATATGGTTTTTTATCGGATTGGTATTTTACTTCGTTTACGGAAGGCGCAAAAGCAAATTGAATGAGGCATAAAGACAAAGATATTTCGATAGGTTCTATACTTGAGCAAATGTATAAGCGTTACCGCTTAGATACTAAAGCATTGGAGTCGAAGATTCAGAAAGATTGGGGTGAAATATTTGGCACTATGATTACCAAACACACAACGGAAATCACGTTAAAAGATAAAACGCTTTATATAAAAGTAGATAATCCCCCTTTGAAAAATGAAATTTACCTTCAAAAGCATTTGGTAGTGGGTAAAATAAACGAATTTTATGGAGAAGTGCTAGTTGAGAAAATCTTCGTAAGTTCTTAATGCTTATTTCGGTTCGCGTATCGGATTTCTGCTTTATCGATACTGGTATTCAATTCGAAGCCTATAATCACTAACAAAACATTAATATAGATTAAAACCATTAAGGCCAATATGGCCCCTATGGATCCGTAAATTTTGTTATAACTGTCGAAGTTATTCACGTAAAGGGTAAATCCAAAAGTAGCTATAATTGAGAGTGCGCTTGCTAAAAACGAGCCAATCGTAAAGAATTTCCATTTATCGGTTTTTGAGGGGGCAAAATAATAGAGACTTGATATGGCTAATAGAAACAAGCCCATCATGAGGATATATTTCAGAAGTTCTACAAAAAAGTTGTAAACGGCAACCAAGGGCCAATTATTAACTTCCATAAAATGCTCAATCTGGTAGGCCCAAGTAACCAAAGACAGAAAGATGATAATTAAAACCGTTTGTAATACGGTTAGAAAGACGGCCTTTCCTCTTATTATGAACCAATTTTGTTTAATTAAAGTGGAAGCAACCAATCGTTTATTAAAACTGCTAATGAGCAAATGAAAGGCATTAGAGGCGAAATATATGGTGAAAACAAAACCGAAAGACAATAGACTTGAATTTTGTTTATTAAGGATCTCGGAGATTGTGTCTGCAATTTCTTTATATGACCTTTCGGGTAAAATCATAGACAACTGCTCCATTAATTGCGTTTTGAGTCCATCATAGGGCAAATAGGCAATCAAGGTTAATAAAAATATCAAAGCAGGAAATAATGCCAGGAAAAAGTTAAAACTGAGCGAAGAGGCCCTTACGCTCAAATTTTCCATGAATAGTGATCTTAAAAAATAACGACCAACATCATACAAACTATGTCCATGTAAACCTCTAAATGTCTTAGACTCTAAGTAAATCCTAATTTTCTTAGCAACAGGATTTTCCACGGGCACCGGATTTGGTTCCGCTTTATTTGTGGAATCCGGATTCGCGCCTTTTCCAAAATGTTTATGATACGGGCGATAAAATCGAGACATTATTGCATGTGTACTTTATATTTTTCGGGTAACCTCATCGGCCTCATACTGTCTTTGTTAACAAAAAACATTTCAGTAAAACCCGTACACAATAACTCTTTATTTTGGTTGTAAACGGTGTAATGAAAATGGGCCCTTACCTCAACATGTCCTTCTATTTGTACGTGAATTTCAAGTAAATCGTCATACTTTGCCGCTTTTTTAAACGTCATTCCCATAGATCGAACGGGCATGATGAGACCTTCGTCTTCCATTTCCTTATAGGTTATACCCGCCTGTCGGAGTATTTCCGTACGGGCTTCTTCGAAGTATAGTGCATAAACCGAATGGTGTACAAAACCCATTCTATCGCATTCTGCGTACCGTACTCTAATTTTATGTATCCATTCCATATTAGCGTGTACTAATATCGTAATAAAAATGATTCCTTGGGTTGTTCTTTTCTAAAAAATAATATTCCCAACCTGAATAAATCAATATCTACGGTTACTTTGGCGTCATTACTCACTTGTTTCCATTTTAAATAATGATCATCACTGTGCCTAATATTCGTAATTACCACAATAGTATTATTATGGAATTTCTTTGATTGTTGTTCCCAAAACTGCCATATTTCTTCAGAATTTTCACTTAGGTGAACAATGTGCAATTCCCAATTATTCACTTTAGGAGTGGAATGATCCCATTTTATGTTTTCCATTTCATTGGGGTAGTTTTTCAACCAAAGCTCGTTGGTTTTTATTTTTACTGAATTATCACTGGGAAATATATAGCGATATTCTATGGGAACGTTCTTAAGTATAAGTGGAAAGTAAAGCACATAATTGGTTTCGATACCCGTTGTTTTTCCATATTCTGTAATGTTTTGGATATCTAAGTAATTTACCAATTGACCTAGAGCAAATGCGTGCTTTGAAGGAAGGGTAAAGGAATCGACGAAGGGTGCCAATGACTGATCCAGAAATTGACCCTTGCTTTTTAACATTTGAGTCCGTTGAAATTCAACGGACTCAATGCGTTTATCTAATTTATTGTAAAGAACAGACTCCGCTAATGAGTATATAAAAGGGGAGTGGATGCCATGTAAGTCTGTAGCACCAAATAAATACCCGATATAGTCAAAGATACGAGTAAGAGATTGGAGCATTTACGATTGGCTCTGTTTGTATACGTTTAACTCGGCAAGAAGGCGTTCCTTTTGTTCTTGTAGTTTGCGAATTTTATCATCAAACTGTTTTAATACAGCATCTGCGTTCTTAGATAATTGGAAAAAACTCTTATTATTATCAATTGTGGCTATTTCGTCTTCGATCTTTTTAACCAAATCTTTAAGTTTACGCTCTTCGAATTTAAGTTTGGATTTGCCTTCTGCGGAATCTTTCATGCCATCAACGTAATTTTTAACGTTTTTAACACGATCCAATTTATTTTCTTCTCTAAGCTTTTGAAATAACGGGTCGATTATTTTCTGATATTTGTTATTCAAAGAATGAAAACGTTTGCCTGAAACAAAGCCGGCGTTATTCCAGTCATTCTGAATGGTTTTCAGTTTCTCAAAGCTAATTTCGGCACCTTCAATACTCAATTCTTGCAAAATAGTAATGATGGCTTCTCTAGCTTGAACAGCGCCAGACTCCTGTTTTTTGCGTTCGTCAAAGAATACATTCCTACGTTCAAAAAAGTAATCAAATGCCGCACGAAAACGATTCCAGATTACTTGGTTGTGTTCATCAGGTACTGGACCTATTTTTTTCCATTGCTCCTGTAGCTCTTTTAGTTTATCCGAAGTTTTCATAAATTCTTCAGAATCTTTAAGCGCTTCGGCCTTTTCACATAAGCTCTCTTTTAATTTGAGATTATCAACTTTATTCTTGTTTAAATCTTTAAAATAAAGCTTTCTAGCCGTGTAGTATGTATTTCTGACACCCTGGAAACGAGCCCATATTTCCTCATTATTCTGAGCGGGTACGGGACCGATTTTTTTCCATTCTTCAAAATAAGAATCCAATTCTTTTCCAAGCTTCTGCCAATCTGCAGTATTTTCGGGCATTGCGGTAATAGCCGTTTCGCTCTTTTCTACCAGCAACATTTTCTTTTCAAGGTTTACTTGACGTTTGGCATCAAGTTCGGCACGTTGTTGTTTTACTCTATCGATAATTAGATCGCTAGCTGCCTTGAAACGCGTCCAAATTTCATCAGAAATTTCGCGGCGCACTGGACCTGCGTTTTTCCAATCTTCGTGGTATTTGTTAAGGGTAACGATAGCCTTGCGCATTGAACTTTCATCCTTAAGGGCTTCGACTTTTTTGATAAGTTCGATTTTGATTTCAAGATTCTTTTCTCGGTCCAAATCTTTTAACTCGTTGAATATCGAAAGATTATCGTAGTATTTTTCAACCAAAATACGGTATTCAGATGCCAAGGCATCGTGAAATTCTTTGGGTATTGTACGTACTTCTTTCCAACTGCGCATAAGATCGCGCAACTCTGTCAATGTATTTTCAGTTTCTTCTGTATCGACTAGGGCACGGATTTTTTCTAAAATACCTTGTTTTTCTTTAAGGTTGGCTAGTTTTTCTTCTTCGGCGCGCTTTTTTTCGTCCTCCCTTAATTTATGGAAGCGATTGAAGATATCATGTAATTTTGACTTTAATTCATCATTAGCAGGCACGAAATCTTTAGGATCATTTCCAGCCGCAATCCATTCTTGGATTTTTGCTGGTTTTTCATCCGCGCTATGTTTTTCATAGATTTCCTTTAATAATAAAAGATTTTCATAGGCGCTTTTCACATCCGCTGTCTGGATCAAGCTTTCCGCGGCCTCAATAATCTCTTCTTTCGTTAATCGGCTGAATTTGTCGCGATTGGTTTGATCTTCCTCCTGTTGGTTGATCAAATTTTCAGCAAGATTTAACTGCTCGTTGTAATTTTCAGATTGCGAATTCATTTCGTTGGGCAATACTAATGATATTAATTTATAGATTTTGGTATTCGATTAATTGTTGCAGCACGGTTTCGGCAGCCTCTCGGCCTTTATGTCCGTGAATGCCGCCAGTTCTTTCTAAGGCTTGTTGGAGGTTCAAAGTAGTTATCAAACCAAAACCTACAGGTTTCTGCGTGGCTAACATTAAAGTCATGATTCCTTGAGTCGCACCCTCACAAACATAATCAAAATGAGGAGTGTCACCTTTAATAACACAACCCAAAGCAATTACTCCATCGCAATGGCTTTTATGAATGAGATGCGATGCACCCAAAGGAAGCTCAAATGCACCTGCAACTTGCAATTCGACAATTTTTTTATTACTTACTCCAAGGGAAATAAGGGTGTCTAAAGCCCCTCTATGAAGTTCGGAGGTTATATCTGAATTCCACATAGCCGTTACAATGCCGATTTTTAAGTTCGAAAGTAAAGTTTTATGTGGGGAAAAGTCGTATTTGAAAACCGCGTCTGACACTAGATTCTTAGGTGTTAGGGATTGTACTCACCCAATTTCGCTTTCATTTTGTATACGTACTTATTAATGTCTGAACCTACGCCAGAAGTTGGGTATTTGTCAGCAATTAACTGGTAGTATTTTAAGGCTTTTTCGTAATTTTCAGCAGTTTCGTAATGAATACCTGCACGTTTGTAATATTCTGCAGAAAATTCATTTTCCGCTAAATCACCGGCTTTCGCAAAATAAGAGGCTGCTTTTTCAGTCTCTCCTAAATTTGAATAACAAACGGCTTTCATGTTAAGAATAGCACCGGCCAAAATTTCATCGTTGGCCTCAGTTTTATCTATATAGTCTAATGCTTCATCGTATTTTTTGGTGCGCATGTAAGCTATTCCCGTCATTAAAGCGGCTTCTTTACCCTTTTGAGTAGAACCATACTCATCTGCTATTGATTTTGCAGATTTGATTTTGCGGGACTTATCTCCATTCAAAACGATTTCCATAGAATCCTTTTTGAAATAGTAATGCATAGGGGCTAATGCCTTCGCTGCTTTGCTTTCTTGAGCGGGTATGTATTCAATAGCCCAATAATAACCACCAGCAATACCTGCCACTACGACTGCCGAAACGATCAAAATGCTCTTCTTATTTGCGGTGTAAAAAGCAGAAAACTTCTCTTTGAATTGTGCTAACGCGTCTAAATTGTCCATAATTTGAGGGGGCGAATATAGTAAAACTCCTTTGTTTTTTTAAGATATCAATCCATTATATATGGATAATCGTCTTCCACATACACATCTCTGAATAATAATGAGGCATCAGGTAGAGGTGATTCCTCTGCAAAAGTTACACTTTCTTCAACTTGTTTAATAATTTCTTCTTCCATGGCCTCTAATTCAGCCTCGGTAGCGAACTTATTTTTGAGAATGCTAATTTTAGTGGTTTCAATAGGGTCTTTATCTTTGTATTCAGCCAATTCTTCTTTGGTACGGTAACTAGCAGGATCGCTCATGCTGTGTCCGCGATAACGATAGGTTTTGATTTCTAAGAATGTTGGACCGTTACCTTTACGTGCTTCCTCTGCAGCCTGGAACATTGCTTCGTGAACTGTTTCGCATTTCATGCCGTCTACTTGATAACTAGGCATGTCATATGCCGCACCAATTTTATAGATGTCGAGCATATTGGTAGTACGAGATACACTTGTTCCCATTGCATATTCATTATTCTCACAAATGAATATAACGGGCAATTTCCAAAGCATCGCCATATTAAAGGCTTCATGTAAAGCACCCTGTCTTACGGCACCGTCACCAAAATAACAAACAGAAACATTGCTCGTTCCATTATATTGTTCTGCTAATGCCATTCCTGCACCTAGAGGTATTTGAGCGCCTACAATACCATGTCCACCAAAGAAATTGTGCTCCTTAGAGAACATATGCATGCTTCCGCCTTTTCCACCACTACAACCGGTAGCTTTACCGTACAATTCTGCCATTACAGCATTAGGGGTTATACCAAGAGCAAGAGCATGACCGTGGTCGCGATAAGCAGTGATTACTTTATCATCTGGTGTTAATGCGGTTTTCATCGCGGCAACCAATGCTTCTTGTCCTATATAAAGGTGACAAAAACCTTTGATTTTTTGTTTGCCATATAATTGAGCGGCCTTTTCTTCGAAACGACGTACCAACATCATTACACGGTACCACTCCAAATAGGTGTCTTTATTGAATTTCATAATTGTTTCAATCGAATTGAGACTGCGAATATACTATTGCTTCGCTTATGTGGCGAAATACATTGTTTAAATTTTATCCTCTATATTCTTTACTTTGTCTTTAATCATGCCAATTTCCCTTTGTAAAATGCGCAAAGTTGGCCCTACATCGCTTTGGTCGGAAGCACTTGGCTCTTCAAATTTTGGATTTATGTAGTGCACAAACTTCCATATTTCAAGGATGTCTTGAACTTTAACAGGGTAGGGCTGATACATAGGATTGGTAGAACACAATAAAAAGGTACCGTCTTCTTCAACACGGTTGTATAAAATTTTAAACACAATGCCATCTTCTTGGGTAACTACTATGTAGGGACGTCCGTTTTTAACCATATTCCAATCTTGTAAATATTCTCCAGTTACAAATCCACCGTCTAAAACGGGAGGCATACTGTCGCCTGAAATAGGGAAGGTTCGGTATTTCTTATTAGAAGACAAAAAAGGCATGTTAAATGCGGGTAAAACCTTGATGAATTCAGGATCTGCATATCCTGTAGTATATCCCGCCTTGGCTTTTAATGGAACCCATTCTACATTTTCCTCATTTTGTGAATCTACCGTGGTTGCCAATATGCGCAGTCGCGTTCCAGTTAGATCCATATCGAAGCCTTTTTCCAATTGTGCCAATTGACTTTCTGAAATTACAGAAAGGTCAATCCGAAGCAACTTGTCAATATTCACTTGGTAAAAGTCCGAAAGTTTTAAAAGTACTGAAATCCCAGGTTCCGCAACACCATTCTCGTAACTGTTGTAGGCAGAACGCGTAATTCCAAGACTTCCCGCTACATCTTCTTGACTGCGTTTGCGGCGTTTACGGAGTAGTTTGATATTCTCTTTTAAAAACATATTGTCTCTTTTTTTAACAAATATAAGGCAATAATTTTACCAATGTCAAGATTATTGACATTTTTTTGAGTGTAATATTGGTTTTGTCCACATATTGTATGGTAAATTGTTTTTTTCTTTGAGGTATTTGGCATTATTTTGCCTTTGTGAATCATTGGCTGCTAAAATCCGAACCTTTTAAGTATAGTTGGGAGCAATTCGAAAAGGACCAACAAACTTTCTGGGATGGAGTTCGAAACTTTCAGGCAAGAAATAATTTACGAGATATGAAAAAAGGAGATTGGTGCCTTTTCTATCATAGCAACGAAGGTAAAGAAGTAGTAGGTATAGCAGAAGTCGTGAAGGAAGCATATCAAGATCCTACAACCGATAGTAATCAATGGGTTGTAGTGGATGTGAAACCAATTAAAAAATTCAAAAAAACCGTAGGTTTAGCACAAATGAAGGGCGACGCGAGATTGTCAGACATGGGACTTATAAAACAGCCACGTTTATCCGTGATTGCCTTAACCGAAACACAGTTCAATATTATTTTGGAATTAGCAGATGAACGATAATTCACCCAAGAGAATATTATTAAATCCTCAAAGAACCGATTTAATAATCAAACGTTTTGCTCTCGAACTAATTGAAAATCATGGTGATTTTAGTCAATCTGCTATCATTGGATTGCAACCAAGAGGTATTGAATTGGCCGAAGCCGTTAAAAACGCCATCACAGATATTACCAACAAAGAAGTAAAATTCGGTACTTTAGATCATACCTTTTATCGCGACGATATTAGCAGAGGAGGAATTCACATACCTAAGCCCTCCAAAGTGGATTTTTCTACGGAAAACGTGCGTATAATCTTAATTGATGATGTCCTTTATACAGGGAGAAGTATTCGAGCTGCAATTGACGCCATTATGAGATTCGGTAGACCCTCTGATATTGAATTAATGGTTATGGTAGATCGAATTCATCAGCGTGAAGTTCCGATAAAGCCAGATTACAAAGGGGTTTCAATCGATAGTAGAAACACCGAACAATTTGTTAAAGTAGAATGGAATTCTCAATCAGAAGTATTGGTTTGGTTATTAGATAAAAAGTTATGAGCACAGGCGCTATCAAACATCTCCTTGGTATTAAAGGACTGCAACCTCAGCAGATTGAATCCATATTCCAAACGGCAGACAATTTTTCAGAGTTACTGAAAGCTCCGGTTAAAAAAACGCCTGCGCTTCGTGATATAACCATCGCCAATCTGTTTTTTGAAAATTCAACCAGAACCCGTGTGTCTTTTGAATTAGCAGAAAAACGCTTAGGAGCCGACGTGGTTAACTTTTCTAGCTCTTCCTCGAGTGTAAAAAAAGGGGAAACATTAATTGACACCGTCAACAATATTTTGAGCATGAAAGTGGATATGATTGTAATGCGACATCCTGCACCAGGCGCATGTCAATTCTTATCCAAGCATGTCGATTCTCAAATAATAAATGCCGGAGATGGCACACACGAACATCCAACCCAAGCTTTACTCGATGCTTTTTCCATCAGAAATCATTTCAAAGGAAATTTACAGGGGAAACGCGTGTTAATAGTAGGGGATATCAAACACTCCCGCGTTGCCTTAAGTAATATTTATTGCTTACAATTATTAGGGGCGGAAGTAATGGTTTGTGGACCGGCAACGTTAATTCCTAAATACATCGAAACCTTAGGCGTGAAAGTATCGCATAATCTCGATGAAGCTCTTAAATGGGCAGATGTGGCTAATATGTTGCGGATTCAATTAGAACGCCAAGATGCCCGATTTTTTCCTTCGCTAAAAGAGTATTCAAAACTTTATGGACTCGACATGCAGCGTTTGAAAAAACTAGATAAAGAATTACTTATCATGCATCCAGGTCCCATTAATAGAGGCGTAGAAATTAGCAGCGAAGTAGCAGATAGCGAACACAGTATTATCTTGCAACAAGTAGAAAATGGAGTGGCGATTCGAATGGCGGTTCTGTTTTTGTTGGCACAAAAAAATTTATAACAAATTATGAATCCAATTTTGGTAGAATTAACACGGGGTGGTATTACCGAAAGTTTCCACCGCGGGGTTATTTGTGTAGTAGATAAAGAGGGCGAAATTATTTATTCTGTTGGGGATATAAAGCAAATATGCTACCCTCGTAGTGCACTTAAATATATTCAACATATCCCCTTATTGACGAGTGGAATATTCGATCATTACCATTTTACCCCAAAAGATTTAGCCTTAATGTGCGGTTCCCATAATGGTGAGAAACAGCACGTTGATGCCGTAAATTTGATTCTGCAAAAAATCGGATTAGATCCAAGTGCCCTAAAATGCGGAGCCCAAAATCCTACCCGCAAGTCAGATTGGATTGATTTGATAAAGAAAGGAGAATTTGCACAACCCCTGCATAATAATTGCAGTGGAAAACATGCCGGATTCCTGGCGTATAACACGTTTCACAACCACAATACAGATACCTATTTGTCCTCTAACTTTGAATTGCAAGTCCAAATCAAAGAAACAGTAGCAAGATTTGCCGAATTACCTATTCATGAGCTAAACGAAGGTATTGACGGATGCAGCGCACCTACTTATGCCATGCCCGTTTACAATCAAGCAATTATGTATAAAAATTTAATTGCTCCCAATAGTGAAATAAGTATTGAGGAAAGAGCAGCAGCCCAAAGGGTAATCGCAGCCGTGTCTGAATTCCCAGAAATGGTGGCAGGTACCAAACGCTATTGTACCGACTTGATGAATGTAACCAAAGGCAGAATTATTGGAAAAACAGGCGCCGATGGTGTCTATTGCCTCGCTATACCAGAAAAGCAATGGGGAATATCAATTAAAGTAGACGATGGAAAAATGGGACCTCAATATCAAATCGCACAAGAACTATTGCGTAAATTAGAATTGATAACGGAAGAAGAGGCCCAATTATTAAACCCCTATCGCGAGTTTGATATCCCTAACTTTGCAGGGAACATTGCGAGCCATTCTCGCGTGGTCAATTTGTAATATGCAATTTTTAAAAATAATAACCCTTTTGATATTTGCAATTTTCGCAAACATCAATAATTCTATCGCACAATTTCGATTAATAAAGGCCCATTCTGATCAAGAGGATAGAATCATTGCTACCAACCCGGGCCTAATAGATGTATTTCGAAACCATAAACAATCCAAACAGTTTATAACACCCCTAATTTCGCAAGGCATTTCTATCACCGATTCATTTCCTCAAACAACCAGTTTCAGCCAAAAATCGTTTAACTATTTTGCTTGGAATAATCCTGAATTCGGGGGAAACCATAGAACGGCTTTTACTCAGAAATCATGGATTTCGAAATTGGGTGGATCCAATTTGTGGCAAAACCCCAATCGATTTTTTTCTTGGGAAAGTGAAGATAGAGAAGATTATTTAGTGGTAAACCCCATTCTTGATTTATCTTATAGTCCATCTGCGGGACCCTTTGATACCTCATTATTAAACGGTAGAGGAGTAGAATTGTATGGACAAATGGGAGAGAAGTTGGCGTTTTACTCTCAGATTTATGATTATCAAGCCAATTATCCTTTCCATATAGACCAATACGATCAAAAAAATAAGGTATATCCCGGATTAGGAAATGTTCAAACTAACTCATTTGGTTATAACGACTACTTCTATGCAACGGCTTATATGGATGTACTGCTGTTGAGAAAAAACAAAGATTCATCGGGTAAAGGGTATGAAATTTTTGCCACATTTGGACATGATAAACAACATATAGGATCGGGTTTTCGAAGTTTAATTCTGAGTAATTTTGCTGCCCCTACCTTGTTTCTACAAGTCAATTACAAATTGGGTCCCTTTCGCTATCAAAACCTGTTCAAAGAATTAATACGCGATATGAGTCAAGATAGCTCCAAGACTTTCAATAAAAAGTATCTCGCTATGCATAGAGGTAGTTTGGAGTTTGATAAGATTGGATTAGAGTTAGGATTTTCTGAGATGGTGGTGCAATCCCGTCTGAATAGCGGATTCGACTTAAATTATCTGAATCCTGTTATTTTCTACCGAGCCATAGAACGTGATTTAGGGTCGTCTGATAATGCGCTTATTGCATTTGATGCCAAATGGAAAAAGCGACAGTTTGTGTTTTATGGTCAGTTGATTATAGACGAGTTTAATTTTTCATCGGTATTTGGCAATAGAACCTCTTATTTAAACAAATTTGCTAATCAACTTGGCTTTTATTACACGCCCAAAGTATCGAGTCTAAAACAATCCTATTTGCAGTTTGAATATAATGCCGCAAGACCTTACACATATTCGCATCGCAAGAATTCAGCCAATTACTATGCCACCTATAATCAAGCGATGGCGCATCCTCTAGAAAGTAATTTCAGGGAGTTGATTGTCCGCTTTTTTGCTGTTCCTGATAAGCTTCAAAGGTGGGCTTTCAAAAACACCACCCAGCTGGCATGGATAGGATTGAATCAAAATGGCAATAACTATGGAAGCGACTTGAGAAAACCCTATAACGATGCTAAAGACCGCGAAAACGCTCCGATTTTACAGGGAAATCTACAAAATAGAATCAACGTAATGACTACGTTAATGTATTACATGCAACCTAATGCCAAAATAGAATTAACCCACCATTGGTTCCATTCTAAGGACGAGGTAGATATGCACAATTTCAATTATTTATCGCTCTCAATTAAATACAATTTCACCGACACGAGAGAAACTTACTTGTTTTAAGAAGGAATTCTATTTGATTTTCTTGAAAATCTTATTCCAACGAACGCCTTTCGTTTCGTACATCATGGTATTTCCATGAATCATGGGCTCGCCGATTTCATTGATGCCAATTACCTTTTTCAGTGAAAAGAAGGTGAATAATGGCTTTCCTAATACGTGATTTTCGGGCACATATCCCCAATAGCGCGAATCAGAACTGTTAAATCGATTATCACCCATCATCCAATAATATCCATACTTGAAGGTATATTCTGTTATCTGTTCAGAACCATTATTGGCGTAAAACAAGCCATTTTCCTCAATAATATCGTCTCGTTCTTCATAAATATTAATGGCAGCTTTGTACCAATCCCAGTTCTCTTTGCTTAATTTGATCGTTTCACCTCTTTTGGGAAGATGAATAGGGCCGTAATTATTCAAATCCCATTTATGTTTCAAAAATGCAGTATTATTGGTATCAGGGAATAAATGCCTATCATAGCCTTCATCAATAACATCTTCAAATACAGCCGCTACGGAAGGGTGTTTGCGAATTTTACTTACGTTTTCTTCCCAAGTATAAATATGATAAGGAGAAAGTCGCTGTCCTTGTGCTTCGGTCTGTCTTAAAATTTCAGGTGCCACACGATAAGGGATGGTAAAATCGCCCAATTCATTCTCAAGCAGAAATTCCTGAGAAATATAATCCTTCATTAACACCAAATATCTTTTTTGCTGCTTATCAACCTTAGGTAATTTATTGCCGTTGATATACACATCCCCCATGCGTATTTCTAGATTATCGCCAGGTATTCCAACGCAACGCTTTACATAATTGTCTTTTTTATCTACGGGAAATCCTTCATCTGCAGGCCAGTTGAAAACGATAACATCGTTGTTTTTGATAGTATACCAACCTGGTAATCGCATGTATGGAAATTCAATCAATTCCGAATAGGCCTTCATGCCTGCAATTTCTTTGGGTGCTAATACAGGAACCGAAACGGGAGTTAATGGGATACGCATACCAATATTGGTTCGGCTCACAACTAAGTAATCTCCAACCATGAGGTTGGATTCCATTGAAGGGGTAGGGATTTGGTATAAATCAAAATATAATGCGCGCATACCACCGGCAACGTAAGCCGCAAATAATAACGCATCCGCCCATTCTCTTCCTCCGCCTGTTTTAGGTACGTGGCTTTCTCTCCATTCTTTATTACCCGCTTCACCTACGAATTTCAAGGTTTTGTCAAAATATAAGTAAGGGAAATACCCAAATGTCAAAACGATCCCAGCAAATTGTTCCCAAAATCCGTTTTTGCCAAAGCTTCTTAAAAGGTCCAACTTTATGTTAAAACTGAACAGGATATTCAATCCAGGAATGACCATTCCTATCATATACCATTTAGGCCTGCCCACCAGTTGAATCCAATACCACCAATTGGCAATGGGTATCCAAGCCAATAATGGGTTAATATTAGCCAATTTGAACATGCGCGACAATCCCAATCTCGTGAGTAAAAATGCAATTGTCCAAATAGCAATGAAAATCTGTATGTTAAAACTATTCATATAAATTAAAACTTCAATAAGTCAGACATAGAATAAATTCCTTTTTTACCAATCAAGAATCGGGCGGCAGCTATGGCACCTTTAGCAAATCCCAATCTTCCTTTGGCTTCATGAGTGATTTCGATTTTATCGATGTCACTTTCGTAAATCAAGGTATGTGTTCCGGGTACATTAGGCTCTCTAATTGCCTGAATAGGCAGAATATCTTCCACAGTGTTATCAAATTCTTCTACTAACTGAAAGGAATTTAATTTATCAATTGAATCTATCGTTTGTTCCGCTAGGGTAATAGCAGTGCCGGAAGGGGCGTCTTTTTTCTCAGTATGATGTATTTCTACCATTCTAGCGGTGTAATTCGGTTGGTCGTTCATCCACTTGGCCAGTGTTCTATTCAACGCGAAAAACAGATTTACTCCAATGGAAAAGTTGGTAGCATAAAAGAAACTTGCATTTTTTTGATTTACATATTCCGTTACTTCGTCAAAATCACCATACCACCCCGTAGTTCCTACGACCAACGGAAGTTGTATGTTAGCTGCATGTTTGATGTGCGCAACGGCTAATTCTGGCATGGTAAAATCAATAGCAACTTCGGCATTTGAATGTTCACAGTTTAAGAATGGATTGTTTTCATCGTAAATTTCAGATACAGTAAAATTCATTTGTTCTGCTAATGATTCAATGGTTTTACCCATTTTGCCGTACCCAATAATTGCAATTTTCACGAAACAAAAATAAGATAGATTCCCACATTAAGCAGATTCTACTCAAAATACATGATAAATTTCTCATTTTTGTCGAGCAAAAACAATGAAACGTATTCTGAAACTTTTGGGACTTTTATCCGGTTCTAGCCTGCTCATAATCATTTTAATATTTGTAATTCAGTCAAGTTCAAACGATCAACATTCGGAGGTGTTTATTAAGAAGACTTGGTCACAAGAGGAATTTGAAAGTTATATTTCTACAGAATTCGATTTGTCATTACCCCTTGGGATGACATATTGGGCAAAGAAAGTAGGATTTAAAATACAAACAAGCCAATTCATTCTACCTCCACATACTTCCGCATGGAAGTTCTTAAAACTGTTGCGTGAAAATCGTAATCAAACCGTCAATGTGGTTATTCCACCTGGAATTTACGCCAAAGAGTTGAAACGGATTCTCCTGAGAAATTTTGATATCAAACCGAATGTGCTCGAGGAAATTTGGAATAATTCTGAAATTCCTGACAAATTCGACGACAATTACTGGTCACAATATGATGTAAACCAATATACCTGGCCCACACTTTTAATTCCCAATACGTATAATTTCTCCAGAAATACGGATGTCGATAATTTTTTCGAACGCATGCAAAACGAGCAAGCTCATTTTTGGAATGCCGAAAGAAAACAGAAATTAAGAACACAAAAATTGGATCTTAAGGAAGCCATGACTTTGGCAAGTATTGTACAAAAAGAGAGTTTAAAAGTTGATGAATATGAATTAATTGCTGGGGTTTACTTAAACAGATTGCGCATTAACATGTTTTTAGGTGCTGATCCCACATTGGTATTCATAAGAGGCAGAGGGGGAAGGGTTTATAACAAGGATATGAATGTTGTTTCACCATATAATACCTACCGAAATAAAGGGTTGCCTCCAGGACCTATTTGTATTCCTTCAAAAGAAGCAATTGATGCCGTTTTAAATTACACGGAACATCCGTATCTGTATTTTTGCGCTAAAAGTGACTTGAGCGGTTATCATTCCTTTGCCCGTCACTATAAAGATCACTTGAAGAACGCCCGACTTTTCCAGAAAAAGCTCAATGAATTAGAACGTAAAAAGTCGGGACGTTAGAAAGGTTTACTGCTTAACAAATCTAATGAAACCGGTACTTCCGTTTTCATTCACATAATTTAAGTGATATACGCCAGGTGCGATATTATTGACTTCAAATTGATTGGAATTGAAAAATTTGCCAATTAGTTTGCCTTCAGAATTCCATATGTATGCAGATGCAACGCTATGTTGTAATTTCAATTGATCTTTTACTGGATTTTCAATCAATTCATTATGAGATTTGAATAAGGTGTGATTACTGTTGCTGGATTCTTCGTTGATTTCTACATTAAAAGTGTTAAAATAATCCCCGCTGTTTTGCCCATTTCCGTCGGCAAATACAGCAGCTACATAAAAGATAACGGAACCGGTATTGGCATCGGGTGCGGTCCATTTTGCAGTCCATGTCCCAGTGCCAGGTGTATTATGTCCCCAAATTTGTTGACTTCCCGAAATGTAAACTTGTGTGCCTGAGCTGTTATTAGATATGGTTCCAGCAGCTTTGTTTTGATCATTTATCACAGATAACTGAAAGCCTATTTTTTCATTGCTACCGAGAATATTCAGTTCTAAATCATACGTTTTGCCAGGTGTATAGGTTGTTACTTCCGTGCCGTTATCAATTAATTTTACCCGAATGATACCTGCGGTATTGGGTGTATTCCCGTGACACGCAGAGCAATTTCCAGAAGATCCAGGAGCTCCAGTTTTATTGCCACCTGGTCCATTTGAGCTGCTAAGCATTGAAAATGAAACAATTAATGTTCCAATTATTGCTCCTAAGTTTATAATTTTTTTAATCATATGTTTAATAATTACTTCAAAAGTATCCAATCTTAACAAAAAAAATGAAGTTTTATCAAGATGTTGAACAATTCTCCGGTTTTGTTCCATTATTTTTGCTTCGAGTATGAGCACACCTGAGAGTTATTTACCCATATTAATACAACTAGCCTTTTCTATAGGGTTTGTCGTGTTAGCTTTATTCTTGTCCCAGTTACTCGGGCCTAAAAAGAAGACCAAGCAGAAATTGGAAGTCTTCGAATGCGGAATTGAAAGCCAAGGCGATGCCCGATTCCCGGTATCGGTTAAGTATTTCCTATCGGCAATCCTATTTGTTTTATTTGACGTCGAGGTAATATTCTTTTATCCCTATGCCGTTAATTTCAAAGAAATGGGTTGGGAAGGTTTTTTCGCCGTTTTGTCGTTTGTTGGGTTTTTCTTGGCCGGATTCATTTATGTTTGGAAAAAAGGCGCTCTCGAGTGGGAACGTTAATTGAGAAATTATGGTAAAAATTGTTGAAGCACCAGCAGGTATTGAAGGACAGGGTTTCTTCGCTACCTCTTTTGATACAGTCATAGGTATGGCACGTGCCAATTCATTATGGCCTTTGCCATTTGCGACTTCATGTTGCGGAATTGAATTTATGGCCACCATGGGTGCCAATTATGATTTGGCTCGTTTTGGATCTGAGCGCATGAGTTTCAGTCCCCGACAATCAGATCTTCTTATTGTTGCGGGTACCATTTCAAAGAAGTTAGGTCCTGTACTCAAACAGGTATACGATCAAATGGCCGAGCCAAAATGGGTTTTGAGTGTGGGTGCATGTGCTTCTAGTGGTGGTATTTTTGATACCTATTCCGTTTTACAAGGGATTGACCATGTCATTCCTGTGGATGTTTACGTTCCGGGATGTCCTCCAAGACCAGAACAAATAATAGAAGGTATATTAAAAATACAAGAATTAGCACGTAACGAAAGTTTGAGACGTCGCGATAGTCCCGAATACCGTAAAATGTTGGAGAGTTATAATATACAATAAAAACAATGAGCGATTTTGCCACTAATATAAACGAATCGATACTCCAAAATTTTCCTAACGTTACACATGAATTGGATAATTATGGGGACCATAACTACTTTGTTGACAAATTAGATATTCATGGAGTTGTCGAATTTCTCAAGAATGAGGGCTTTATATATCTAACGGATTTGACAGGCAGTCATTATCCCGATAAGGAAAATGCGGAATTCCAAGTAGTATATCACATTCACAATCTCGTTGAGAATGTAAGATTTAGACTTAAAGTCAATCTTTCTCAAAACGACACGCACGTTCCTACTTTAACCGATCTTTTTGCAGGAGCCAATTGGATGGAGCGTGAAACCTTTGATTTCTTTGGAATTATTTTTGATGGACATCCTAATCTGACACGAATTCTGAATGTCGATGATATGGACTATCATCCCATGAAAAAGGAATATGCGTTAGAAGACGAAACTAGAACAGACAAGGACGATACGTTTTTTGGAAGATGAGCGATTTAGATTTACAAAACAAAAAAGTAGCAGCGTTTGCGAGTACCGAAACCATAGATGGTGAAATTGCTACCCTAAATTTAGGACCTACGCATCCTGCAACACATGGTATTTTTCAAAATGTACTGAAAGTTGACGGTGAAAGAATTCTTAGTGCCGAACAAACCGTTGGATATATTCACCGGGCTTTTGAAAAATTAGCCGAAAGACGACCTTATAATCAAATCACCCCAATTACGGATCGATTGAATTATTGTTCTTCCCCCATTAATAATATGGGATGGCACATGACCGTCGAAAAGTTAATTGGTGCTGAAATGCCTAAGCGCGTTGATTATATGCGTGTTATAGTCATGGAACTGGCACGAATTGCGGATCATTTGGTTTGTAATTCGGTTATTGGTGTAGATACAGGTGCCTTAACGGGCTTTACCTACATGTTCCAGGAGCGTGAAAAAATTTACGATATTTATGAGGAAATCTGTGGAGCTCGTTTGACCACAAACGTGGGAAGAATTGGCGGCTTTGATCGCGATTTCAACAAGGAATTCATTACCAAGCTAAGGGCTTTCATTAAAGAATTTCCAAAGAAATTTGATGAATTTGGGTCAATGTTAGAGCGTAATAGGATTTTCATGGATCGTACCATTGGTGCAGGTCCAATTTCTGCCGAGCGCGCTTTAAGTTACTCTTTTGCAGGTCCAAATTTACGTGCAGCAGGAGTAGACTACGACGTTCGGGTAATGAAACCCTATTCATCATATCAGGATTTTGATTTTGACATTCCAGTAGGTAACGATGGCGATACCTATGATAGATTTATAGTTCGTCAGCGTGAAATTAAAGAGTCTTTGAAAATTATTGAACAAGCCCTTGAAAATATGCCTCAAGGTGCATATCACGCAGATATTCCTAGCTTTTATCTTCCCCCTAAAGAGGAAGTATATTCAAGCATGGAAGCATTGATATATCACTTTAAAATTATCATGGGTGAAACCCCAATTCCCAAAGGGGAGGTATACCATTCGGTTGAAGGTGGTAATGGTGAGTTAGGTTATTATTTGGTATCAGATGGTGGACGAACACCCTATCGTTTGCATTTCCGTAGGCCTTGTTTTATTTACTATCAAGCATATCCGGAAATGATCACAGGTTCTATGTTGAGTGATGCCATCCTTACCATGAGTAGTATGAACGTAATCGCAGGTGAATTAGACGCATAAAAAAATGAACGTGGAAGAAGCCAAAACAAATATTGAATTCCCTAGAGAGTTGTTGGATGAAGTTCAACGCGTTGTGGGAATGTTTCCTGAAGGAAAGCAAAAAAGTGCCCTTTTACGGGTATTGCACATTGCCCAAGCGCATTGGGGATATTTAAGTTCTGAAATTATGGATTACGTAGCGCGTTTGTTACATATTCAACCTATTGAAGTGTATGAAGTGGCTACGTTTTATAGCATGTATGACACAGCTCCCGTTGGAAAAGTCAAATTGGAAGTATGTCGTACCGGTCCGTGCATGATTGAAGGAGCAGAAAAAATCATTTCTTATATTGAACGCAAATTGGGTATAAAGGAAGGTGAAACAACTTCAGACGGGATATTTACGTTAAAGGCAGTAGAATGTTTGGGCGCCTGTGGATATGCACCCATGTTACAGGCAGGAGAGAAGTTTCATGAACACCTTACCGAAGCCAAAGTTGATGAATTAATTGAATTGTACCGCCAAAAGCCGGTTGCCAATTATATGGGTTTGCAAAATGACTAGGAAATTATTATTAGAAAACGACCATATTGAAGGGATTCGTTCGTACGATGTTTATCGAAAGAACGGCGGATACCGTTCCGTAGAAAAAGCCCTAAAACAAATGTCGCCCGATGATATTGTTGAAGAGGTAAAGAAATCTGGACTTCGAGGTAGAGGAGGTGCAGGTTTTCCTACTGGAATGAAATGGAGCTTTTTGGCTAAACCCGAAGGGGTGCCTCGCCATTTATTGTGCAATGCCGATGAAAGCGAACCTGGTACTTTTAAGGATCGCTATTTAATGGAACGCATACCTCATTTATTGATTGAAGGTATGATCGTTTCTTCATTTGCGTTAGGCGCTAATCAATCTTATATATACATACGTGGCGAATATATGTATGTGCTTCAAATTTTAGAGAAAGCCATACAAGAAGCCTATGCCAATGGTTGGTTAGGTAAAAATATATTAGGAACGGGTTATGATTTAGATTTGGCCGTTGCCCCGGGTGCAGGTGCATACATATGTGGTGAAGAAACTGCCCTAATTGAAAGTTTGGAAGGCAAACGCGGTAATCCACGTATGAAACCACCTTTCCCAGCGGTTAAAGGACTATGGCAACGTCCAACTGTTGTGAATAACGTAGAAACTATTGCTGCCGTTGTTCCCATTATTAATGATGGCGGCGAAGAATATGCTAAAATTGGTATAGGAAGAAGTACAGGAACAAAATTAATTTCAGCTTCTGGAAATATTAACAAACCAGGTGTTTATGAAATAGAGCTGGGAGTGTCGGTAGAGGAATTCCTTTATAGTGATACCTATTGTGGCGGTATCAAAAATGGCAAAAAACTGAAAGCATGTGTTCCCGGTGGATCTTCAGTGCCTATTTTGCCTCATTTCTTAGTTTGTAAAACAGCTGCGGGTGAAGACCGTTTAATGACCTACGAGAGTTTAGCAGATGGTGGGTTTGAAAGTGGAAGTATGCTAGGTTCCGGTGGCTTTATTGTATACGATGAAGATCAGTGTATCGTTAGAAACACGTGGAATTTTGCGCGCTTTTATCATCATGAAAGCTGCGGACAATGTTCACCATGCCGAGAAGGAACTGGCTGGATGAAGAAAGTACTTCATAATATTGAAACAGGAAAAGGCAAGATGGAAGACATAGATTTACTTTGGGATATTCAAAGAAAAATCGAAGGTAATACTATTTGTCCTTTAGGCGATGCTGCTGCTTGGCCGGTAGCCGCTGCCATTAGACATTTTAGAGAAGAGTTCGAATGGCATGTTAATGAACCCGTTTTAAGTCAGACCCGTAATTATGGTCTGATAAGTGAAAAATCATTTGTAACCGAAACTGTATAAATTATGTCGGAAGACGCTAAAATAAAAGTAACCATCGACGGTAAAACCATAGAGGTAGCTCCTGGAACTACCATCTTAAATGCGGCACGTCAAATAGGTGGAGAAGTTGTACCACCAGCGATGTGCTATTATTCTTCTTTAGAAGGTAGTGGTGGTAAATGCCGAACTTGTTTGGTTGAAGTAAGTAAGGGTAGCGAAAAGGATCCACGCCCCATGCCTAAATTGGTAGTGAGTTGTTCCACTATGGTAATGGATGGTATGGAAGTTAAAAACAGCACTTCAGAACGTGTTTTAGATGCACGCAAAGGTGTAGTTGAATTTTTACTTATAAATCATCCTTTAGATTGTCCGGTATGCGACCAAGCAGGAGAATGTCATTTGCAGGATTTAGCTTTTGAACATGGACTTAGTAAGACTCGATATGAATTTAAACGTCGTGAATTTGACAAAGTAGATATCGGTGAATATATTAAATTACACATGACGCGTTGTATTTTGTGTTATCGTTGTGTTTATACTGCCAATCAATTAACCGATTCCCGTGAACATGGCGTTCTCAAACGAGGTGATGCAGCAGAAATTGGAACCTTTATTGAGAAAAATCTAAATAACGACTTTATTGGTAATGTTATTGACGTTTGTCCTGTAGGCGCACTAACCGACAAAACCTTCCGCTTCAGAAGTCGTGTATGGTATACCAAGCCTGTTGATGCCAATTGCGAATGTTCTAAATGCAGCGGTAACGCGGTTTTATGGATGATTGGCGATGAAATATCTCGCGTTACGGCACGTAAAGATGCCTACGGAGAAGTAAAAGAATTCATTTGCAATGAGTGCAGATTTGATAAAAAGGAAAAATCGCAATGGAATATCGAAGGTCCGCGTAAAATAAGCCGTCACTCAGTAATTTCGGCCAACCATTACACCCGAGAAATTCCTAAACATACTACTTTGTTAAATAAGGCGTAAGATGGATAGTGCATTATTATTAGAAAAAACCATATTGGTAGCCATTTTAACATTGGTAACCTTAGGAATCGCCGCATATTTAACATGGGGAGAAAGAAAAGTAGCCGCATTTATGCAAGATCGTATCGGTCCTAACCGTGCCGGGGTATTCGGCTTATTACAGCCACTAGCCGATGCCGGAAAGCTTTTCTTTAAAGAAGAATTCATACCTGTGAAAGCAGAACGCTGGTTATTTATTTTAGGTCCCGCAGTTGCGATGATAACCGCTACCATTACTAGCGCGGTTATTCCTTGGGGGACAGAATTGCCCATATTCGGTCGTAATGTTCAACTTCAAGTAGCGGATGTAAACATTGGTGTACTTTATATCATGGGTATTGTTTCCGTAGGAGTTTATGGAATTATGATTGGCGGTTGGGCCAGTAATAATAAATATTCATTATACGGTGCCATTCGCGCAAGTGCCCAGATGATATCATATGAATTGAGCATGGGATTAGCCCTTATTGCGGTAATTATGATGAGCGGAACATTGAGTCTTCGCGAGATTGTGGCACAGCAAGAAGGCATGAATTGGAATATCTTCTATCAACCTCTCGGATTCCTTTTGTTTTTTGTTTCGGCGTTGGCCGAATGTAATCGAGCTCCTTTCGATTTGCCTGAATGTGAAACGGAGTTAATTGGGGGGTATCACACAGAATATTCCAGTATGAAACTTGGATTTTACTTATTTTCGGAATACGTAAATATGTTTATCTCCAGTGCCTTAATGGCAACCTTGTATTTTGGTGGGTATAACTTCCCTGGTATGTCAATGATTTCTAATCCTACCATTTTAGGAATTGCCCAAATAGCGGTAATGTTTACTAAAATATCCTTGTTTATCTTCGTATTTATGTGGATTCGTTGGACGTTACCTCGTTTTAGATACGATCAACTCATGCACTTGGGTTGGAAAAACATGATACCTTTAGCGCTTGCGAATATGGTAATTACCGGTGCGGTAATTCTGCTCTTCGGTAATTAAAAGCTAATTTTCTTACGATAATTTAAAGTGGTCGAGGCAATGCTCCATAGCGATGCCTCGACTTCCTTTTATATAGACATATCCCGATTGAATAGGATGGGTATCTAACCATGCTAAAAGTGAATCGGTGCTGTCAAAAACAAAAGGATAGGAGGGAATCGCATTTTTGAATTCATTTCCCACGAGATATACGTCAGTAATGCCTAAAGCTTGTATTTGTTCAAATATTTTTTGGTGTTCAATTTTGCTATGTTCGCCCAATTCCAACATATCGCCTAGTAGTAAGGTCTTGGCCCCTTCTAAAGTTGAAAAACTTTTTATGCCTGCCGACATGCTGCTTGGATTGGCATTATACGCATCTAATAGAATATTTTTATTATCAATGGTTTGAATCCATTGTGATCTATTCATATTGGGTGTGTAATTCGAAATGCCCTGTAAAATCAAATCCTCAGGCACTCCATAATAATTACCCACTGCTACTGCCGCGGCAATGTTTTGAGCATTGTATTCGCCCCCCAATTTCGATGAAACCGTGCCAATTGATTTTCCTTTAATGAAAACCTCCATTTCTAAATAGGGCATTTCCGAAATGATTTTTACATAAACATCGCTCGTAGCATTAACCGTGGAATAGGCGTTCTTCAACGACAAACGTTTTGACATGTTTTGAAGCCATGGATCGTCTTCGTTTACGAATGCCATCGCGTCATCCCTTTGCGCCATCAAATACACTTCACTTTCTTCCTTTGCAACCGCCTCAATATCCTTGAATCCTTCTAAGTGTTCTAATCCTATATTGGTAATCAAAGCACTATGGGCCTTGAACATATTGCACAAAACGGACATCTCGCCGGGGTGATTCGTTCCTAATTCTATTATCGCTATTTCGCAATCAAGCGAAACAGACAAAAGGGTTAGAGGCACACCAATGTGATTATTGAAATTACCAGGGGTAGAAGTCGTTTTGAAAGATTGAGATAATACCTCATTTACTAATTCTTTGGTGGTGGTTTTTCCATTGCTTCCCCCAATAGCTAAAAATTTCGCCTTGACTTTCTCGCTATGGTATTTAGCCAATTCGATGAGTGTTTCATTGGGATTTTCAACATGCAAATACCTATGGTCGGTTAAATGATAGGAATTGGTAATCACAAATGCTGCCCCAAGTTCTAGGGCCTTCTCTGCATAAATATTCCCATTGAATCTCTCTCCTGATAAACAAAAAAATAGGGTATCCTTTACCTCTTTTCTAGTATCCGTGCTGATTTTTTGAGAAACTGTTAAAAAACAGTCATAAATGTGCGAAATGTCACGTTGTTGCATAGCCTGATTCAAAAATACATCAGTCACGTAATACTTGCCTTTATTATTTCGTATATTTGGTATTGTTATGTTAAAATCAGTAATTTTATCGATTTGGACGCTCCTTACTTTGAGTCTGTATTCTCAGTATACCTACGAAATAAAAGAGGGTCCCTTGGTTAAAGTTTCCGGTTTTGATTTACAGCATGGATTCATGGGCGGACTCAATTCTCCGCAGTTTTCAGAATTCGACCTAAATCGAGATGGTAATTTAGATCTGATTGTTTTCGATAGGGCAGATTTTAAGCTGTACACCTTTCTCAGGTCTCAAAAAAACACTTATGTATACGCGCCTCAATATGAATCGCAACTTCCTAAAGGCGAGAATATTTACGTGTGTCGAGATTTGAATTCAGACGGACAGATGGATGTTTTTACCACCTCCGAAAATGGTGACTTGATGATTTATCGAAATATTTCTGGCGATAATGATTCTAAACTAGTATTCGATTCCGTTGGCCCTTGGTATTATCGAAATCAATTCCCTGATAATCATACTATATTATACAATCCGCTTAGTTTTAGTAATGCAAATACCGATTTGCCCGGGATCGTTGATCTTGATGGGGATGGAGATATTGATATTGTAAATTACGACCAATTCAACCTTACCTACATGATGTTTAAAGACGTAAGAAGCGAGAAAAATTGGGATAAGGATACGTTTGAATTTCAAAATATGGATTATTGCTTTGGTTATTTTTGGGAAGGCTTTGATGCTGAAATCCGTTTGAATACCTGTCCCTTTGATTTGAGCTTTCCTCTTAAATTAAAACCCCGACATGTTGGTGGGGCGAGTTGTTGGTTTTTCGATGAAGATGGCGACGGGGATTTAGAAATGTATATGGCCAATCTCGATTTTAAAAGGATCACTAGATTAGTCAATGGAAAATCTGACTTCAATCATAGCTACGACACGATGATAGTAGTGGATTCCCTGTTTTTAGATGGAAAAGCGTTTAACGCCTATGTATTCCCAGCGGGTTATATGATAGACGTAGATAACGACGGATTAAAAGACATGGTAATTGCCCCTAACGCTGCATATGAAACCAAAGAGAAAAATCAAATTCATTACTACAAGAATCATGGCACCAAAAATAAAGCCGATTTTAAATTAGATCGCACTAATTTCATTGCGGAACAAATGCTCGATTTGGGCGGCAATACGAGTCCTGGCTTAATTGATATAGATAGTGATGGTGACTTGGACCTACTGGTTCTTAATAATGGCGATTATCAAGAATCATTAGGAATTCATGACCGATTGGCACTATTTACCAATACTGGAAATCTGGATAATCCTATTTACGAATTGACCAATAATGATTATTTGAAGCTTTCTGACTCTTCTATTTTGGGTGGTTCATTGTCAATTGGCGATATAGATAACGACGGCAAAAAGGACATCCTAATAGGCACGACAGGAGGGGAATTGTATTGGTTCAAAAAAGAGTCACAAAGCTGGATTTGTAAAACTAAAAAACTGTTGAATTACACCATGCAATCCGGTGAAAGCAGTTGGTCACCAGCCGTTATCGATTATAATAAAGATGGAATCAATGATTTACTAATAGGATTCTACAATGGCAATATAGCGTTGTTTAAAGGATTGAATTCGTCAGGAACGCCCACATTCGAATGGATTACGTCGGAAGCATGGGGAATGAAAGCAAATGAATGGTTGTACCAATCTAGCTATCCTAAGTTTTCAAGTTATGGATATGCCGCTCCAACTGTGGGCGACATAGATAATGATGGTAGCATGGAAATTGTAGTAGGCGGATTTGATAATATATTGAGAATATATCATATTGATGGACATGAGCCTACAGACTCATTATTGGCAAGTGATAATATCATGTTTAGAGCTTTTGATTCAGACACGGTATCAGCCGCAATTGGTGGACGATTAAGACCTGTGCTAGGCAATATTACAGGAGATTCAATTCCTGAGTTGATCGTTGGCAATCTTAGAGGCGGATTGAATTTTGCTTCCCATATAAATTCCTCGAAAACATCCATAAATGTGAATACTCCAAATCTTCAGGCATTTCATGTTCGGCCTAATCCGGTAACAAAAGGGCAACGATTTGAGGTGATTTCCCCCGAGATGAATCAAAAATGGGAAATTTTGGTAGTAAATACGCTAGGACAAATTTACCGCAAAGAATCTGTGAACGTTGGAGAAAGAGGTGTTTCTATAAGTACGGATAATTGGGAGGCAGGGGTGTATTTTGTAAAAATACAAAATACTTCAAAACGCACATTTGCAACAAGTAAGGTGCTTATAATTGAATAAGATGTTTATCTTCAATTCGGAATCTATTTGATATAGATTCGTATTCTTTGGGGTCGTTAGAGGCCACAAATAACGCTTTGCTATTTTTCTCTATTTCAATTAACGAATGATATAACTCGATTCCATCTGTGTCTAGATTTGACAAGGGTTCATCTAGAAACGAAACGGGAACATCGCTTAATAAGTTTCCGCAGAGCTTAACCCTTTGTTTCATGCCTGAAGAGAAATTGGCAATCGGTTTTTGTAGGGTTTTCTTGCTGAATTTGCATAAATCTGCAATGTATTCAATACTTACTTCTTTCTTTAAAGGTTTTACTTTTTGAATGAAATCATACCATTCTAGCAAATTAAGTTCCTCTGGAAGCTCCATACCAGGCGAGGATATGGCATAATGCAGATGCCATTGATTCTCGGGCAATTCAACACCCGATTTTTTCCAAGTTATTTTACCATGTGTAGGGGAAGTTTGACCCGTCAACATTAATAAAAATGTAGATTTTCCAGATCCATTATTCCCTAGAATTGCATATGAATTGCCAGGACTGGCATTTAGAGTTAGATTAATGTCTTTATAGAGCCAACTTCGATAGAAGTTTTTCCCTGCATTTATGACATTGATGGAATCCATTTAAAGTTACTTGTTTAGGTAACCCTTCATAATGCCTCTGTCCGATTCTTGTATAAAGGCAAGTATTTCATCGCGCTCTGGCGATGGAGCAAAAGAAGCTTGTATCAACTTCAAAGCTTTGGCGGTGTTAGAGCTTTTTACAAATAACGTACGATAGATATCTTGAATCTCTGCGATTTTATCATTTGCAAATCCACGTCTGCGCAATCCAACGCTATTTATCCCTTCGTAGGCGAGGGGTTCTCTTGCTGCCTTGGTGTATGGGGGCACGTCTTTTCTCACAAGTGATCCGCCAGAAATCATTACGTGTTTGCCAATATGTACAAACTGATGCACTAATGCAGCACCTCCTAATATGGCCCATTCGCCAATGTTAACATGACCTGCAACCTGAACGCTATTCGCTAAAATGCAATGATCTTCAACCACACAATCATGCGCTAAATGCACATAGGCCATAAGCAATACATAGTTTCCTACTCGTGTAGCTCCAGAAGCATTAGTGCCTTTATTAATGGTTACAAATTCACGAATGGTGGTGTGATTTCCTATGATCGTATGGGTTTCTTCGCCATCAAACTTCAAATCTTGAGGTATGGCTCCAATGGATGCTCCTGGAAAAATCTTACAGTTTTTTCCAATTCGTGTACCTCGGAAAATAACGGCTCCCGACATAACATGGGTACCTTCGTCTATTTCAACATCCGCATGAATGGTAACAAAAGGATCGATTACTACATTATCAGCAATTTTAGCCGATGGATGTACATATGCTAGTGGCTGTATCATAACAGGTTATTTTATTTTTGCAATTTGCGCCATTAATTCGGATTCGCAAACTAATTTCTCTCCAACCCAAGCTCTACCTTTCATTTTGCATATCCCTCTTCGAACGGGCTCCATTAATTCTAGCTTCATAATGAGCGTATCTCCAGGTACCACTTTGTCCTTGAACTTCGTATTGTCGATTTTCATGAAATAGGTAGCGTAATTCTCGGGATCTTCCACGGTGCTGAGGACTAATATTCCTCCCGCTTGTGCCATTGCTTCGATTTGCAATACGCCCGGCATTATAGGGTCGCCCGGAAAATGACCATTAAAAAAGGGTTGATCGTAGGTTATATTTTTAATTCCCACCACATGGGTATCAGAAATCTCCATGATTTTATCTACCAATAAAAAAGGGTGGGCGTGAGGTAACATTTTGATGATGTCTTTAGTCGCATACAATGGCTTTACGTTCGGATCGTAAAGCGGCCTTCCTTCTTGTTTGCGGCGTATTTCTTTTTTGATGACTTGCTTGATTTTCTTGGCAAAGGCAACATTAGAAGCATGACCTGGCCTTGCCGCCATTATTTGACCTTTAATAGGCATTCCTATCAAGGCCAAATCGCCTACCATGTCTAATAATTTGTGACGTGCTGGCTCATTGTGGAACCTTAATTCTAAGTTATTCAATATTCCATCTTTCTTTACTTCAACAGATTCTTTATTGAAAATCTTAGCCAATCGATCTAATTCTTCTTGGTCAACTTGCTTGTCTACAACCACAATAGCATTATTCAGGTCACCGCCTTTGATCAAATTGTTTTTCAATAAATATTCCAATTCGTGCAAAAAGCAAAACGTTCTGCAAGGGGCTATTTCAGCAGCAAAATCACCAAGATTGGTTAATGATGCATGCTGTGTTCCTAAAACTGGAGAATTATAATCAACCATTACAGTTAAACGGTAATCGTTAACCGGCATGGCAATAATTTCAACCTGATTTTCTTCGTCTTGGTAATGAATGTTATAAGGGATTTCAAAGAATTCTTTTTCTTCATCAAGTTCTTCAATACCAATATTTTGTATGCCTTCAATAAAACTAATTGAAGAACCATCCATAATGGGCATTTCGGGGCCATTCACTTGTATCAATGCGTTATCTACTTCGCTACCCACCAAGGCGGCGAGTACATGTTCAACAGTAGAAACAGTGGCTCCATTTTTCTCCAATGTAGTTCCTCTGCTGGTATCGGTAACTAAATCGCAATCTGCTTCAATAATGGGTTGCTCTGGAAGGTCTGTTCGTTGGAATTTATATCCGTGAAAAGCCTCTGCAGGACATAGCGTTACGACAACTTTTGCACCTGTGTGCAATCCTACACCTTCAAAGCTAATACTTTTTTTAAGCGTGGTCTGTTTGGGATTAATATTACTCATGATCGGTTTTAAGAGAATCGATTTCTTTTTTTAGTTGTTTGATTTCCTTCTGTAATTGACTGACTTTTTGACTGCCAATAACACCGCGAAGATACGCATTTACATCCATTGCCGGGGTTCCGGTCATCTTTTGATTCGATTCCTTAATGGTGCTAGTAATGCCCGCTTGTCCGCCAAAAGAATTATAAGGTGCAATGCTAATATGACCTGCCACGCCCACTTGACCGCCTAATACACAATGGTGTCCGATAGTCGTGCTGCCTGCAACTCCCGTTTGACTGGCTATAACCACATGCTCGCCCACTTCAACATTATGCGCAATCTGAACCAAATTATCGAGTTTGGTGCCTTTTTTAATTACCGTTTTTCCCATTGTTGCCCGATCAATACAACAATTGGCACCAATTTCTACATCATCCTCGATTTCAACGATGCCAACTTGGGGGATTTTCATGTAGACACCTTGAACAGGAGCAAATCCAAACCCGTCACTTCCTATTACAGAACCTGCATGGGCCGTAAATCTATCGCCAATTTGAGATAAGCTGTAAATAGTAACGCCCGGAAATAGAGTGGCATTTTTTCCGATTTTACAACCGTCACCGATACTTACCCTCTCATGAATTTGCGCTCCACTATCAATGTAAACATGGGCACCTATGTAAGCAAACGGCCCTACGTAAGCATCGGGAGCAACATGAGCGGAAGGATCGATGTACGACTGAGGATGTATCCCTGTTTTTTTTGTATTGGGATTGAAATACTTACTTAATATCTGACAAAATGCGAAGTAAGGATTCTCATGGGCAATTAGGGTACTATTTACCTCTTTTTGCGGTTGGAAGTTATTGGGGATAAATATAATCCCACATTTCGAATCGTAAACTTGTTGTTCGTATTTGGGATTTGCAAAAAATCCCAAAGCGTCGTGATTTCCTTCGTTTAGTTTTGCAACCGTTTGAATTTCTGCATTTTCATTACCAAGCACGATTCCCCCAGTAACCAAAGCGATTTCTTTTGCTGATAAAAGCGACATAAGTCACAAAGTAACGATTTCTATTTGAGCTTTCCGAAATACATCAAGTAAAACAAGACTAATTAAAAAAAATGTCTATTTTAGCCGAAATTTAAGATAATCTAACCTAAAAAAATGAGTTCAACAGCTACTGTACCTAGTACTTCGAATGGCCATCCTAAAGGACTGTATGTTCTTTTTGTGACGGAAATGTGGGAGCGTTTTAGCTATTACGGCATGCGCGCCCTTTTTGTGTTATTCATGACCAAGGCACTTTTAATTGATAAGGCCCTAGCTTCTGATATCTACGGAAGTTACACTGGATTGGTTTATTTAACGCCCTTAATTGGGGGGTATATGGCCGATAGATATTGGGGCAATAGAAAATCTATTGTTATCGGGGGAATTTTAATGGCCATTGGACAGTTTTTCATGTTCATTTCAGGATCTGTATACCAATCGGCATCTGCTCCCGCTTTCATGTTTACAGGTTTGGCATTGTTAATAATAGGTAATGGATTCTTCAAGCCTAATATTTCAACTATGGTAGGACAGCTTTATCCTGAGGGTGATAAGCGCGTTGATTCTGCCTTTACGATTTTTTACATGGGGATAAATTTAGGGGCATTTATTGCACCCTTATTGTGCGGTTATTTAGGCGATACTGGAAACCCAGCAGATTTTAAATGGGGATTCTTGGCGGCAGGAATCGGTATGATTCTAAGTTTGATTCTTTTTATTACACTTAAAAATAAGTACATCGTAACTCCTGAAGGAGAGCAAATAGGAGAGAAGGCCAATAACAAACGCGATGTGAGCGAGTCGGCTGAAAAAGTGCCTTTCAATCCTCAAAGAATGTATCTTTGGGTTGGTGTTTTTGCGGCTTTGTTTGGATTGTTCTTTTACATATTGGATTTCGGATTGATTGGTTCTTTTATATTTGGACTTACTATTGCAGCGCCAGGTTTTATCATTACAGATCCTTCTCTAAGTAAAGTTGAAAAGCAAAGAATTTGGGTTGTATATATCGCAGCATTCTTTGTAATATTCTTTTGGGCAGCGTTTGAGCAAGCGGGTGCTTCACTAACCTATTTTGCAGAAGAACAAACAGATCGTAATTTGTTTGGTTCCGTTATACCCGCTTCTTACTTCCAGTCAATAAACGCATTAGCCATTGTGATATTTGCGCCTATTTTCGTTTGGTTATGGGGCGTTTTAGGTAAAAGAAACATGGAGCCTGCTTCACCATTCAAACAAGCTTTAGGTTTGTTCTTGCTAGCCGTAGGTTATTTAGTTATTGCGTTCGGTGTTCAGGGAATTGACCCTAGCACTAAGGTAAGCATGGTATGGCTCGTGAGTTTATATACCATTCATACATTAGGGGAATTGTGTTTGTCGCCTATAGGTTTGTCTATGGTAAATAAGTTATCACCTGCTCGTTTTGCCTCTTTATTGATGGGTGTGTGGTTCTTATCAACGGCTTCAGCTAATAAATTTGCGGGTACTTTAAGTGCTTTATACCCAGAAGAAGTAAAAGTTGAGAAGAATTACTTATCGGATATATCAGATAAATCCTTATCGGTGATTGAAACCAATGTGATTGACACAATAGCATTCAAGGCCGATCCAAAAGGCGAATATGCGTTTCCCGTTGCCAAAGTAGATTTTGTGAAGAAAGAAGAAGGAGTGGCTATTACTGACTTATCTTTTGACTCTACAAGTAAAACGGCATATGTGAGCATCTTCCATATGAAATTAATCAAGGGGCTTAACAAAAATTTCAGCAGTGCATTGATGATTTCTGAGAATGAGCTATTAACCATTGAGAAAATCGAAAAGAAACAGGATGACGGAACCTTCAAAACTATTTCTAACGCTCAGGTGTGGAATTTAAAGCCCGAAAAACCAAGCTTCGCTGGATTTCAAGTTAATACACTGTACGACTTCTTTATGATATTCGTTGTAATGGCGGGAGCAGCAAGTGTTTTCTTGTTCTTCTTAAGCAAACGTTTATTAGTGTTAATGAATGGTATTCGCTAATATAACCAATGATATAACAAAAAAGGCTATCGATTCGATAGCCTTTTTTGTTATATAAACTTCTTCTCTAATTTATTACCATGTTTGTTTGCTGAAAACACAAACTTAGAATGCAAGTCTGTTGCTTAAAATGTGTATTTCTATGCATTGTGTATTTTGGTTGCCTCCATAAGAAGTACGTCCTTATCAATTGGTACGACACCTCTTTTTTCGCAAACCAAGCCCCCGGCTAAATTACTTAATTCTGCAATGTCGCTTGGATGAAGATCTAATGCAACACACAAGCTTGCAACGGCAATAACCGTATCACCGGCACCGGAAACATCCGCAATATTCCTTAAATGAGCGGGCTTGCGGTAATAATTTCCATTGTCGCTGATAATCACGCCACGTTCACTTAAAGTTACTAATGTGTGCTTATTTTGCATTTCAGATTCAAGAATTCCTATTGCCTTCTCTATGTCATCTAAAGAGTCAATATTGGCCTCTTCTAAATTCAAGCCCTCACGCATCTCTTTCAAATTAGGCTTGAATAATCGCGTGTTTTTATATTCTTTGAAGTTGGACTTTTTAGGATCCACGACAGTAGGCACTCCTAATTCATTTGCTTTGGCAATGAATTTTTGAATATTGCCTTTGTGCAACACCCCTTTATTATAATCTTCAAAAATTACAACATTACAATGTTCAAGCTCTCTAAAGAAATGTTCATCCAATAAAAAACTATCAACCGTATCGATGTCTGATTTTTCTTCATGATCGAAACGCAATAATTGGTGATTATTGCCGATTATTCGAGTTTTAGTCGTGGTTTTACGTTTATCGCTTTCTAATAAGGCTTTAGAGTAAATGCCTTCTTTCTCAAGAATGGACTTTAACTCTTCACCTTCTTTATCTTTACCAATTACCGAACATATAATAGGAATACCACCCATTGCCTTGATATTGAGAGCCACATTGCCCGCACCACCTAAACGCGAATCTAAATGCGTAACATCAACTACCGGAACGGGAGCCTCTGGGGAAACACGTTCTACCTTGCCCAATATATAATTATCAACCATTAGGTCTCCAATAATTAATACTCGGAGTCCATCGAACTTTTGAAATGTTTGTTTTAAATCCAAATTTGGAGTCATGATGCAAATATACGACTTAAATTAAGTGAGATAAGGCAAGTTTAATACGTTTAAGCGCTTCCGTTATTTGATCTTCAGAAGTAGCGTAGGAGAGCCTCAAACAATTTGGTGCTCCGAATGCAGCTCCAGACACGGCGGCAACATGCGCTTTTTCCAATATATATAAGGCTAGATCATCTGAATTATTTATAAGTTCACTAGTCTCAGTTGACTTACCAAAGAAAATGGAGACATCGGGAAAGAAATAAAAAGCGCCATCAGGTTGATTGATTTTGATACCTGGTATTTCTGACAATAGTGATCCCATCAAATGGCGTCTTGATTCAAATGCCATCCTCATTGATTCTACGTCCTGCCGAACAACAGCGGAAGATAAGGCTTCCGCACCTGCCGCCTGTCCTAACGTATTGGCACCACTACTGATCATGCCTTGATATCTTTCACACGCAGCCACCCATTCCTTAGGTCCCGCTAAATAACCGATCCTCCAACCCGTCATCGCAAATCCCTTCGAAAGTCCATTAACTGTAGCCACCCGATTTTTCATTCCCTCTAAAGAGGCTAATGAACGAGGTCTATCGATATACACGATCTCTTCATAAATCTCATCGCTAATAATCAATATGTTGGGAAATTCACGTAATACCGTTGCCCAATTTTCCAATTCTTCAGTGGTCATAACCGAACCACTCGGATTGCAAGGACTTGAAAATATAATGAGCTTAGTTTTATCGGTTATGTACGATCGAAGTTGATGTGCACTGACTTTAAAATCATGTTCTATATCAGTAGGGATTTCAATTACGACGCCTCCTGCATATTCAACCATACTTGGATAACTTACCCAATAAGGTGCCGGTATAATCACTTCATCGCCCGGATTTACAACCGTCATTACCGCGTTAAAAATACTTTGTTTCGCGCCATTACTTACAATAATTTGGCTGGTATCGACCTCAATTTGATTGTCTTTTTTTAATTTTTCTTGAATCGCCTTTCTAAAGGGAAGAGTGCCTAAAACTGGTGGATAATGGGTGTCTCCATTGTCTAAAGCGCGTTTAGCAGCATTACAAATTATTGAGGGTGTAGCGAAATCAGGCTCGCCTATACTCAAGCTAATAACATCAACACCACTGTCTTTTAATTCTCGGGCTTTCTTGGTCATCGCGATGGTTTGGCTTTCAACCACCCGCTGCATTCGATTGCTTAGATTCATCTCCTTACAATAATACCACATATGTTTCAACTTTTACGGGTATTTTTGCGTTAATGCGCATACTTTTTGTAGCCAACCGGATGCCGTATCCTCCTTACAGAGGAGATAAGTTGAAAATCTATAATTTAATGGGGGAATTAATCGACCGACATGAAATCCATCTTCTTACCATAGCTGAAAACAAACAAGATATCGATTCTATTCAGCCGCTTTTACAACCCCTTGGAAAAAACTCAAAAGTAATTTCCCGAATCGATTACATATATCGTCCCATTTGGATTTCGGCATTTTACACTTTATTGGGTGCCTTTTCTCAAAAACCTTTTCAAATAGCCTTTTTTCAATCTAATAAATTCAGAAAAAAACTCAAGAATCTCTTAGAAACCCAACAATACGATGCCATACACGTACAGCACATAAGAATGGCACAGTATTTTAGAGATATAGACAAATCTAACGTAATTCTAGATTTACCAGATGCCTTTAGTATGTATTGGCAAAGACGAAAAGAGCAATCTACTCATTTTCTGCAAAAAATATTTGCCACCATTGAATTCAAAAGACTTCACCAATTTGAAAAAACAATGATTCCACAATTTTCTAAAACATTAGTATGTAGTAAAGTGGATCAAGAATTTCTAGTAAAAAGCACCGGTGTAAATGTAGAATTATTGGAAAATGGGGTAGATGTCAATCAATTTTATCCACGCACCGATATTGAGTTTGTAGAAGGCCGTATACTTTTTACGGGTAATATGAGTTACGCACCTAATATAGATGCCCTCCACTATTTCATTGAGGAAATTTGGCCCAAAATATTGTCGCAATTCCCAAAAGCAACTTTCGTGATTGCCGGACAAAAACCGGGTAGTTGGATTCAATCTTTGGCATCAGACAAAATAACCGTGACTGGATTTGTTGAAGACCTGGCTCGCGAATATGCAATGGCCCATGTGGTTATTTCACCGCTCCGAATAGGAGCAGGAACCCAAAATAAAGTTCTTGAAGCTTTAGCCATGGATATTCCTGTTGTAACCACCAATGTAGGATATGAAGGATTAGGCCTTCCGAAAGATACAGGGGCTCTACTTTCTCATAATTCATTGGAATTTTCCGATAATGTTTTGAAGCTATTAAGTGATATGGACTTTAGAAATGAAACGGGCAAATTGGGTGGCGCTTTAATTCGTTCTAAATTTTCATGGGAAGCCATAGCGCTTAAGTTAGAAACCTATTTACAATCAGTCCAAAAAGATTAAAATCATTACAATTACCTTATATTCGGAAACATTTTATCAAGTCCAAAATGAAAAAATCAATCACACTTTACCTCGGGATATCCATTATGAGTTTTGTATCGGCCCAATCAAATACAGATGATACGCTCATAAATTCTTTTGCCAACAAATTAGAATTTAGGATGATTGGACCCGCTACTACAAGCGGAAGAATATCAGATATTGCGGTAAATCCTAATAACCATTCGGAATACTATGTAGCCTCAGCCGCAGGCGGGGTATGGAAAACCGAAAATGCGGGTACTCTTTTTTATCCTATTTTTGATAAATATGGGGTACAAAGTATTGGCTGTCTTGCAATAGACCCCAATAATCCGAATGTCGTATGGGTTGGAACCGGCGAAAATAACAATCAAAGGAGCGTGGGATACGGCAATGGACTTTATAAAAGTGAAGATGCGGGAAAATCCTTCGTGAACGTTGGACTTATAAACTCGTTCCATATTGGAATGATTACTATCAATCCTAAAAACTCTTCGGAAATTTGGGTGGCTGCTTATGGGCCTCTTTGGGGAAATAAAGGTGATAAAGGTATTTATCATACCAAAGATGGTGGCAAAACATGGAATTGTGTATTAAATCCTGAAAATGCCGGCTTCAATGAAGTTCATTTAGATCCTTTTAATTCGAAAACCATCTATGCTTGCGCGCATCAAAGAAGGAGGCATGAATGGACCTATCTCGGTGGCGGTCCGGAAAGTGCCGTTTATAAATCTACAGATAACGGAACAACCTGGAATAAAATTCAAAATGGATTGCCAAATAGCGATAAAGGTAGAATTACATTAGAAGTTGCACAGAACACTCCTGGAAAATTGACAGCGGTGGTTGAAACACAGGATAAAAGCGGTGGTGTTTTCGTTTCAACTGATTACGGCCAAAGTTGGAGTAAAGTAAACGATTACTATACTTCTGGAAATTATTACCAAGAAGTCTTTCAAGATCCCAAAAACGATTCGCGATTGTTTTTCATGGATACGTATTTGCATTTTTCTGAAGATGGAGGTAAAACCGTTAAGCGGTTTCCCGAAAAATACAAACATGTTGACAATCATGCCATTTGGATAGATCCCAACAATTACAAGCATTTATTGGTAGGATGCGATGGAGGCTTATATGAAACTTTTGATTACGGAGAAAATTGGGATTTTAAAGAAAATCTGCCCATTACACAGTTTTATCGTGTTTCAGTAGATAATACCAAACCGTTTTACAATATTTACGGCGGTACCCAGGATAATTATTCCATCGGAGGGCCTAGTAGGAACAATACAACCAATGGCATTACCAATGAAGAATGGTTTGTTACAGTAGGTGGAGATGGCTTTAAAACCCAAATCGACCCTAACAATCCTAATATTGTTTATTCTCAATGGCAATATGGCGGACTAATTCGCTTTGATAAAAAAACAGGCGACCAAGTCGACATTAAGCCGTCGGTGAAATTTGGAGCCGAACCCATAGTTTGGAATTGGGATGCCCCTTTGATTATCAGTAAATACAATTCTAACAAGTTGTATTTCGCTGCAAATCGATTATTTGTTTCGGAAAACAGAGGCGATTCTTGGAAAGAAATCAGTGGTACTATGGGACGTAAAATAGATCGCAACAAATTACCTGTTATGGGTAAAGTTTGGGGCTTAGATGCGGTTGCCAAGAATCAAAGCACCAGTATTTACGGAAATATAACAGCCCTTTGTGAAGGAAAAAATGGCGTATTGTGGATCGGAACCGATGATGGTTTGGTATACAAAACAGAAGACGACGGAAAGAATTGGACGCGTTTTGAAGCACCTAAAGAAACTGGAATTGACTTTGTCTTAAATGAAAAGGAATCTACTACCATTTTTCCATTTGTTACCGATATAGAGGTAACGAAAGACGGAAATTGTATTGTTGCTTTTGACAATCACCGACAAGGCGATTTTAAACCTTATATTTTTAATTTAGATTCTAAAACCCAAAAATACACCCCGCTTGGAAAAGGGATACCCAAAAACAATCCGATAAAAACAGTTTGGATAGATCCTATTGATGAGGATATAATTTGTATTGGAACCGAATTCGGCCTGTTTATTTCACTTGATAAAGGCGAAAACTTTAAGGCTTTTGGAAAGAATCTACCACCTGTAGCTATAAAAGACATCGTTTATCAAGCACAAGAACAAGACTTAGTGGTAGCTACGTTTGGTCGCGGCTTCGCGATTTGTGATGATTACCATTTGATACGAGAAATGAAATCTAATCCGAAAAAATGGCTCAATGCAAATAAGCATGCTTTCTTTTTGCCATATGATAAAGTAGGAGGCAAAGGAAATGGATTTAGAGGTGCTAGTAGATTTCAAGGAAATAACTTAGACGAGAAGCTTAAACTATATGTTTATGTCGACAAATTGGATGGTTCGCTAAAGGATACCCGAAAATCGAAAGAGAAAAAACACAATGATTATTTCCCATCTCAAGACGAAATCAGAATGGAATCTGAAGAAATATTGCCCAATTACGTATTAAAGGTAAGAACTTCAGATGGCAAAGAAATCAGTACCGTAAAACTTAAATTATTCAAAGGATGGAATACGATTTCTTGGGACTTGAGAATGGGCTTAGAACCATTTGGATTAAAGGATCAAGCATCGGAAATATCATATGGACCATTTGTATCACCAGGTAAATATGTATTTTCATTATTGAAATTTGACGGCAATACCGGCAGTTTAACACCCTTAGAGCCCGGTGTGTTTGGAACAACGGAAGTAGACTACCTTTTCCCGGATAGCGATCTTATAAAATTCAATGAAAACCGTTTAATTGATTGGGAAACCATAAAAAAATCGCGAAAAGAATTCTTGATTGCCCAAAAACGATTTAAAGAGATTGATATGCGACTTAAAAAGGCAATTGAAATGGCACCATGGCAAGTAAAATGGTCCGAAGCAGATCGTCTAGAAATAATTCAAAGCAAAAAGGCGATAAATAAAATTGGATACAGACTTCAAGGCGGAGATCCTGTTAGCAAGTATGAGTTTCCAACAGATAAAAACATTCAAGAGGAGTTGTTTAATGTTTACTATAATATGAAGGAAAGCTTGCAAGCTCCAACCCCCAAACACATGAATTCTATCAATGAGCTTTCATCTGAATTGGAAAGAATTGGATTGGAACTAACCAAGCATGAAAAAACTTTAAATGCGCTAGAGGCAAAACTAAACTAAGAGACTGATTTCGTTATGGTTTTAGTATCGACTAAAACAAAACGGGCAAATAATTCTTCACTGTACCAATTGTATTGTCGTGTTAATGCAATGACTCGCTTATGCGTTTCGTCTTTGTAGGCGTATTGTTTAACCGATTCTATATTTTTCCAGATACTAATTGTTGCTTGTTGTATAAACGGAAGCTCTCCAACGCCAATGGCAAATTGAAGATCTTCAAATTTATAAAGCTCGTTTGCAGTTCTGCCTACTTTTGTCCAAAATTGTACAATTCGGCTCAATTTTATGCGCGCTCGAGTTAAAACCACAACGCTAGAATCGGTCTTAAAATCAGTTGTTTTAACGAATGGATCTACTTTTGACCACAATCCGTGAGACATAACATTTTCTAAATAAAACAATTTCGTCTCGATGCTTCGAGCAACATAGCTTTTATAATATGAATTATTTTGAAAGAATGCTTCTGCAGACTCTCTATTCTCCCAAACCAGCAACCAACAATAGGTGGAAAAACTAGGAGTAAAATCGAATCCTTTCCCGCCTCCAGAGCCCATAGATTTTACAAAGTTCAATCCTGGTACTTTTTTTAATCTAAAAATCGCAAGGGGTACCTGTTGGAAGGCCCAAAACTGATTGCCCAAACCTTTTGTTTTGAAAATTATCAGGGTAGTAATCGAATGACTCATTATGATCTTTTCTTAAAAACAACGGTTTGAACTCCGAATGGAATGATCTTTTCTAACATAAATATAGGAAAAAGCATAACTTTTAAAAATACCAATGACCAAAAATACGGTTCCATGCTACCGGCCCAATTCGTATTGCGTTTTTGTCGATATCCCAACCACCAAAGCGTAAATGCCGAGAGAGTTCCATATTGTTTATGGGTTACTATTTCCCATTTGTCTGTTGGAAACAAGATTGTCCAGCTTTTCTTACTAAATAGCGTAATGTGTCTCGGGCTGTGCCATCCTTGCCAAAATGTTTTTTGAATTTTCTGAAGAAACCCTTCAAACATTGGCACCTCAATAACGACATGGCCACCAACTTTAAGCAAATCATAAAAACGACTTTCTGTGGCATTCAGATCATAATCGTGCTCTAAATAATGCCAAGCGGTAATGAGATCAAATTGACTATCAAAATTAGCATTCTTCCAATCGCACGCCTGTAGGGTTAGGTTAGAATATTTCGGATTTTCCCAATCCGCTTCAACAAAATCAACCCCTACAACATCGACATTTTCTAATTGACTCATTTCTAGTAGGAAATCAGGTTTACCGCAACCCACATCTAAAATTCTATTTGTAGAGGTATTGTGCAAATAGGGAAGGACTGCTTTTTTCCTGGCTTTGTTGAGCTTTTCGTCATCCCATTCAACAAATTTCGCAAAAACACCCCATGCAGCTGCCCCGCGATAGGGTAAATAATTCTCCGTATAATATTGAGATAGTTCTGATTCATTCACTGGATTACTCAAGAATTTCGACTCGCAATTATTACAGGTATAAAAGGAATACAATTCTGCATTTGGGGCATGCATCATGGCATTGGTTTGTAGAAACAATTGCGTGCTAGCCGATCCACAAACGGTACAAGTGGTATTTTCGATTGATTTATTTGCCATGATTTTTATAATGAAAAACGAATTTGAGCACGTCCATAAAAGTAACAAACCTTCAATCACATTGTTCAATTTCCCATATTGGAGAATCGCATTGTTTGCAATTTGCTTAATATTTAAAATAAAGAGGCCGTCTGAAAAGACGGCCTCTCTGGATATAAACTAAAGCTCGCGGATTTATAATTTAGAATCCGTTTCTGCTTTTTCGGAACAACATGCTTTCTTAGTTCCTACAAACTTTCCATTTTCATCATATTGAGCGAGACATTCTTTGCGCTCTTCTTCGCTGCATTTCATCTCATCACATTTAGCCATGCACTCTTCTTTGGTCATGGTAGAACAATCCATCGGTTCGCATTTCGCACCAGCAACCATTTCCGTTTTATCATTGCAACAGTCTTTTTCGGCAGCGGCAGTGTTGTTACCACCAACTGCGATATAAGGTGCAATGATTAAGGAAACGATTGAGGTTAACTTAATAAGAATGTTCATAGAAGGACCAGAAGTGTCTTTAAATGGATCCCCAACGGTATCACCCGTTACAGACGCTTTATGAGGCTCAGATTTCTTGTAATAGATTTCACCATCAATTTCAACGCCTTTTTCGAATGATTTCTTGGCATTATCCCAAGCACCACCAGCATTATTTTGGAAAATACCCATCAAAACACCAGACACTGTTATACCGGCAAGCATACCACCTAATACTTCTGGACCAAAAAGGAATCCAACAATAACAGGAGAAAGCAAAGCAATAGCACCAGGCATAACCATTTCACGAATGGATGCTTTAGTTGAAATCTCAACACATTTCTCATATTCTGGCTCCGCTTTGTACTCCATGATTCCAGGGATTTCACGGAATTGACGGCGCACTTCTTGAACCATTTCCATTGCAGCACGACCAACAGCACTAATGGCCAAAGCCGAGAATATAAACGGAATCATGGCACCTACAAATAAACCTGCCAAAACATTCGCTTTGTAAATATCAATACTATCAATTCCTGCAACTCCAACGAACGCAGCGAACAATGCGAGTGCAGTAAGTGCTGCAGAAGCAATTGCAAAACCTTTACCTGTTGCAGCAGTTGTATTACCTACAGCATCCAAGATATCGGTTCTTCCACGCACTTCTTCAGGCAAATCGCTCATTTCAGCAATACCTCCCGCGTTATCTGCGATAGGTCCAAACGCGTCAATTGCCAACTGCATGGCAGTAGTTGCCATCATACCGGCAGCTGCAATTGCAACACCATAAAGTCCAGCGAATTCAAAAGAAACAAAAATACCTGCGGCCAATACTAAGATTGGAATTACAGTCGATTGCATTCCGATAGCCAAACCACTGATAATGTTTGTGGCATGTCCTGTTGCAGATGCTTTCACAATCGACATAACAGGCTTTTTACCCATAGCGGTGTAATATTCCGTTACATAACTCATGATTGCGCCTACCACCAAACCAACCATAATGGCAGAAAAAATATCCATAGAGGTAAACTCTACATTTCTTAAAACCAAAGTTGTATCTGAGGGAATCAACCACTTAACAGCAACGAATGAGGCAATGGCAGTTAAAATGATACTAGACCAGTTACCCATATTCAACGCACTTTGAACGTTTCCGTTATCGTCTTTTATTTTAACGAATAAGGTTCCAACAATAGAAAAAATCAAACCTAAACCTGCGATAATCATCGGCAATAGGATAGGGGAAAGTCCTTGGAAGTTATCCACCACTTTCATTTCCGAACCTAATACCATAGTAGCAAGTATAGTAGCTACATAGGAACCGAATAAATCGGCACCCATACCCGCAACGTCACCTACGTTATCGCCCACGTTATCAGCAATAGTAGCTGGGTTACGTGGATCGTCTTCTGGAATTCCAGCTTCAACCTTACCTACTAAGTCAGCACCAACATCGGCAGCCTTGGTATAAATACCACCACCTACGCGGGCAAACAAAGCGATAGATTCCGCTCCTAAAGAAAAACCAGTCAATACTTCAATAGCTCTTTTTAAACCGTTTGGATCTAAGCCGTCTTTCACAAACATAGCGTAGAATACAATAAACAGTCCACCAAGACCAATTACCGCAAGACCCGCTACTCCAAGTCCCATAACAGTACCACCGTTGAAACTTACTTGAAGGGCTTTTGCCAAGCTGGTTTTAGCCGCTTGTGTGGTGCGAACGTTTGCTTTTGTAGCAATTCTCATTCCGAAATAACCGGCTAACGCTGATAAAAATGCACCGATTAAAAAGGCAACTGAAATGATCCAATGCGAATGGATTTCAATTCCATTTACTTCGTGGATAGTTCCGCTATACGCCAGCAAAGCTGCTGCGATAATAGCGAAGTAAGAAAGCACTTTCCACTCTGCTTTTAGGAATGCCATAGAACCGGCTGCGATTTTATTCGCAAGGCTCTGCATTTTTTCATCACCGGCATCTTGTTTGGAAACCCAAGAGGATTTCAATGCCATCACTACAAGTCCCACTAAGCCTAAGGCTGGAACCAAATACATAATACTATCGTTATTCATAATATATTTTCGATAAACGAATTAGGGCGCGAAAATAATCAAACTTTGCTGACATTTCCGAATTTTTAGTAAATAACACCAAATAGTAATTCACATTAAATAAAATATGATACTATTGGGATACTATTATCCAAGATTCATCCGTTTGGTATCCTGCATTATCGCTAATACTCACTAAATACAATCCATTTTCTAATCCTTCAAGATTAATGCCTTCCGATAAATTTGAAGAAGTGAGAGTCTTTACCAAACGACCGCGTACATCGATAACCTTCCAAATTCCACTCTTGATGTTGCTATTCCTTATATATAGGTATGAATTCGTTGGATTGGGATAAAAAATCATTTCGTTGGAAGCCTTTTTTACCACATTATTCGTGTGACTCACAACTGCAGTGGTCAACAAGCTTCGATTGACATACATACCCGAAGGGGTAGTCGTACCCGTTGCAGCTAATACTCCATATATGTAATCTCCAGAGCTCCAGTTGCATTCATCCACGAAAAAGGTATCTGCTATCAACGTCTGGCAGTCGCCCGAAGTATTAACGGGTATATACGTTCTATTTACCGTGTCTATTCGATATATTTCATATTGAGTAGCGTCGGGGGAAGGACTCCATGTAAGCGTAACTTTACCATTTTGAGAAGTCGCTTTTACGTTTTTAACCGGTTTAACCGGTATCATCGTTAATGTAGGGTCCCCTATTAATGCAATATGCACCCCTCTAAAAGAAGCGTTGAAATTTCCATTAAAATATTCATTGCTGTTATTCTGCGTTATCCGAGCTCCATAACCAATATGTTTGCCCAATCCCATATGATGTATATACCACTTGGGAATGCCGCCCCAAAAAGTGGCTAGAGAACCTGCCGCTAGAGAGGCCCTCAAAAGATTGTTTTTTGAATCCCAATCGCCGAAATAACTGCCGGCTAAAATGGTGAATATATTATTAAAAGAATCTTTGTTCTTATATTGAGCAAAATTATTGGTATTGCCGATTCCGTTACAACTCGTGTAAGAACCTGCACCGCATCCATAGCTCCATAAATAGTTACCCAATGCTTGAGATTTAAAATAGTCTCGATTATCGAAAATACTGTCTTTTTGAATCAAACAAGAGAAATTATGGTACCCCGTCGAAGCCAAATTTAAACTCCCAAAATTGTTATCAATCAAGGCTCTTTTTACATAAGGAATTTCGCCCATTTTCCATTTGTGGGTTCGCTCCAAATATTCTTTGGTTAATTCTATCTCTGATTCTGTAAAAGCCGGCATGTCATAAAAATCTACTCTGCCTAAGTCAACGGAAGCTTTCCCCGGAAGTTCTGACGGATCAAATTTGCCATCACCTCCAATATTGTGATGTCTGGACTGACTACCGGTAGTGCATTTTACTAATATATCTTCCCAAATGCCCTCAAAGTCTGCATAAAACACGTCTGCAGGCCAGGCACCCGTATGGTTTCCAGATCCTTCCACATGTCCATCCGGTGGTGGTCTTGTCCCTGTTGAAGAAAAGTATCCCGAGTAAGGAACTGGTACATGTCCTATTATATAAACGGTATTGTTTTCAAATGAACCCTTGGCCAACAAAGATTGAATTTTGCCTTTTATTGCCTCTGGATTTTCGGTTCTTTTGACAATTAATTCATCGAAAAACCACCCCGAAGCCAATAAATCTTTTTTCAAGGTAGCCAGTTGTGATTGGGCTTCCACGGATATTAAACTGTCAATGACCAGTATTGTTCGACCTTTTAGAATCGGTTCATTCAAAACTCCGGCTGCAATATAGCCAATAGCCTCAGCTTGGTTGTTTTGATTTAGATATTGGGCAGCAAATTCAACGTTTTTTTGAGTATCAAAAACAAACGAGGATGCAGGACCCTGTATAGGATTACCAACTGAAAGCCAGGTTGGGTCGGAGCCATATAACTCTCTGTAAAAAAACTGATAGGTACCGGTTCGTGCCGAATTTTCTGGCCAGCTTAATTCAAAACCAGTTGCAACCGGTTTGATACGTAATGACAGGACTTGAGTTTTTGCGACTTGGCCCCAGCTGAATGTACTGGTAATCAATGATAAAAATAAAAAGATGTAGTGTTTTTTCATAGACAAAGAACAACTGATTTTAAACAAATATAGGCCGCAGTTTAGTAGCTTACAATCTTATGGCAGTAAAAAGGGGGGAAATAATTCGATTAAAGCATTGGTATGCGTGAATAATTGCTTTATTTTCGCATCATTCAAGACGACTAAATGAAAAACACAATAATGATATTGGGTGCTCTCTTAATGATGGGCACAAGTTTTGGACAAGGTAAAAGTCCGGCTGTTCCTAATGAACCTCGTGAATTAACACCTGCCGTTCAGATCTATTTCAAGGTTAATAAATCTGAAATTGATCCAACCGAACAAGCCAAACTTGAAGAACTTTTTGGCACCTTGAAGAAAATCCCTGAGTTTAGATTGGTATTAACCGGCCATACCGACAGTACCGGAAATGATGAGTATAATATGGAATTGTCAAGAGACCGCGTTGACGAGGTTTATGATGCATTATCAAGTTTAGGTATTCCAGATAGTTTCATGATCATGCGTTATTATGGTCGATCAAAACCTAGAGTAAACGAAACGAACAAAGAAAAAGCGTCGCGAAACCGTAGGGTAGAAGTAACGGTTATTGAGAAACCCGTTGAGGCTCCTAAGCCGGTAGCGGCTAAAGTAGACCCTTGCGATCAAGACACAACCATTCAAATAAACCCATCTACCTCACTCAAGATTAATAAATGCGATTTCAAAATGCTGTCTGCTGCTAGTAAAAATGGCACTTTTGGTGTAAAAATCAAAAAAACAGCGGATATAATGGGCATTATTACTAACGAAGATATTCCTAAAATTTACAGAAGAGATCAGGGAATGACGTGGTTGGCGGCTTTAGATATATCTTTTAGTGTAGATACGTGTTTGAAACGCCCTATAGAAATTACCTTAGACCCTATGGATTTCGAAGCTTACAATCGCGCTAGAATTAAGGTTTTGGTTAAGAATCTAAAGAATAACAATGCCGATAAAACCAAAGACCGTGTGAAGGATGTTCGTAAACGTACAGTAAAAAAGGATGCAGTAAAGTTCACTGTAAAAACCAACTGTCCTACATCTAAAGACTCAGAAGGTTTAATATTATTGGGATCTCCTGAAAGCAAAACCAAAACTACGGTGGTAAAAGATCAAACCAGAACGATCGAAGAGCTATATGCGGTTCAAGAATCGCCTATGATTATTATTCCTGCCATGAAAACGAAAAAGGGTTTCGAATTGAAATACAAATCTTTAGAGAATCCATATTTCGTTTTCAAGTTCACAGATGGAACCTATTCAGAAATGATTCCAATAAATGACATCTGCAAATTGAAGAGTAAATATGAAAAAGAAAAGACATTAGACAAGAAATATAAAATCAAACCTAAACATTTGAAGTAGTATTCTTATCTATATTTGCCGTTGAAAACGTCTATCCCCACAAACCTAAAGTAGAACTGACGCTAGAGAATTATGAAACCACTTACCCAACGATCCTCAAAAGTCGTTAATAAAAATATGACTTTTGGGGAGAAGATCTACCTTCCTGCCATCTTCGGTGGCATGTGGATTACCCTAAAGCATTTTTTCAAAAAGAACAATACCGTTTCCTATCCTGAAGAAAAACGCCCTGTATCGGACATATACAGAGGTCAGCATGTTTTAAAGCGCGACGATCAAGGAAGAGAGCGTTGTACCGCTTGCGGATTATGCGCCGTGGCATGTCCAGCAGAAGCCATTACTATGGTTGCCGCAGAAAGAGAAAAAGGGGAAGAGCATTTATACAGAGAAGAAAAATATGCTAAAACATATGAAATTAATATGTTGCGATGTATTTTCTGTGGACTTTGTGAGGAAGCCTGTCCCAAAGAAGCTATATTTTTAACAGATCGCATAGTGGATGCTGATTTTGGACGTAATGAGTTCATTTACGGAAAAGACAAACTCGTTGAGACCTTGGAGGAGAGAATTGACGTTTCAAAAAGACAAATTTGGGATTATCAGGAATAATTATGGGAGTTTTTAGCAATTTACCTTTGCCTTTTTTAATATTATCGTTCCTAACCATTTTAGGAGCGTTGTATGTTGTAACCAGTAAAAATCCAGTTCATAGTGTTTTGGCTTTGATACTGACTTTTTTCACTATCTCGGCACATTATGTGCTTCTCAATGCTCAGTTTTTAGCCATAGTAAACCTAATGGTATATGCAGGTGCTATAATGGTACTTTTCTTGTTCGTATTAATGTTGCTTAATCTGAACAAAGAATCTGAGCCAGTAAAATCCAATCTCTGGGGATTTGCTGCCGCTATTTCGGCGGGCCTATTGTTATTAGTGCTAACTGCTGCATTCCAAACTGCCGGTATTGCCGTTATTAAATCCAATGCCGAAGGTATTGGATTGGTTAAAAATTTAGGTCGCGTGCTAATGACAGAGTATCTTGTGCCCTTTGAACTGACAGGTATCCTGTTTGTTTCGGCCATGGTAGGTTCCGTTTTATTGGGTAAACGCGATAAAAGTGAAGTTGTTAAGTCTGAGGAAATTTTATAATCCATGTTAAGTATCTTTCATTCCCTAGAGATAAGTCATTATATCTATTTAAGTACGGTGCTTTTTAGCATCGGTTTATTTGGTGTATTGTTTAGAAGAAATGCCATAATCTTATTAATGTGTATTGAACTTATGTTAAATGCCGTTAACTTATTGCTTGCCGCGTTCACTGAATACATGGGCGACATGCAAGCTAATGGCCAAATGTTTGTGTTTTTCATAATGGTGGTGGCTGCAGCCGAAGCTGCGGTAGGACTTGCCATTATTGTAATGGTTTATCGTAATACACGGAAAACCGATGTTAGTTTCCTAGATCAATTAAAAGACTAATGAATCCTATAGCTTTAATACTGTTTTTTCCATTATTGGGATTTCTCATAAATGGGGTGGTGGGACATAAATTGCCCAAAACCGTGGCTTCTGGCTTGGGTACCTTAATGATTTTATTGTCTTTTGTTACCGCCATATCTCAATGGTCTACCATTGCTATTGACGCCAATAGCCGTATTCAATGGGATGCGTATACGTTTTTCAATTTAGATGGCATACTTTTTAAAGCCTCTTTTGCGTTAGATCGTTTATCTATTTGGATGACCTTAATCATCACTGGCATTGGAACTTTGATTCACTTGTATTCTATGTCGTACATGGATCACGATAAAAATCCAGCCAAGTTTTTCGCATACTTGAACTTCTTCGTGTTCAATATGCTCTTATTAGTTTTGGGTTCCAATTTCTTGATGATGTTCTTCGGTTGGGAGGGTGTAGGTTTATGCTCTTATCTGTTAATCGGATTTTGGTATCAAAACGCAACATATGGAGCAGCAGCACGCAAAGCATTTGTAATGAATCGTATAGGAGACCTTGGTCTTTTATTAGGAATGTTCTTGATTATCAAAAATTTCGGCTCATTAGAATATAGCGAAGTACTTCCGGCAATAGCCGAAGGATCCTCTAGTACCGTGTTAATCACGAGTATTGCTGTTTTATTATTCATCGGTGCCATGGGTAAAAGTGCTCAAATTCCATTATTTACTTGGTTGCCCGATGCGATGGCCGGTCCAACTCCTGTATCTGCGTTAATTCACGCGGCTACGATGGTAACTGCGGGTATTTATTTGGTTATAAGATGTCAAGTAATTTATTCCCTTGCGCCAATGGCACAAGAATTTATTTTATGGATAGGTCTTGCAACTGCTTTAATCGGAGCTTTAATTGGATTGCGTCAGAACGATATTAAAAAAGTACTTGCTTATTCTACGGTGAGTCAGTTAGGATTTATGTTCGTTGCTTTAGGTGTGGGTGCGTATACCACTGCTTTATTTCACGTAACGACACATGCATTCTTTAAAGCGTTATTATTCTTAGGAGCTGGAAGCGTCATTCATGGTGTGCACGAAAGACAAGATATTTCACAAATGGGTGGACTTAAAAAAATGATGCCCGTTACGTATTACACCTTTCTGATTGGCACTTTAGCAATCTCTGGTTTTCCGTTAATGAGTGGATTCTTTTCAAAAGACGAAATTCTCGCTAATGTTTTCCACCACAATATCGCGGCTTATGTAATTTTGGTAATTGCAGCACTTCTAACCGCTACGTATATGTTCCGATTGCTGTTTTTAACGTTTCATGGTGAATTTAGAGGTAGCGATTATAAATTATCTGATGTACATGAATCGAATTGGAAAATGACCTTGCCATTAGTGGTATTGGCTGTTTTAAGCATTCTAGGTGGACTTTTAAATTTACCTCATTATTTGATTCATTCAGATGGATTTTTAGCTTCTTGGTTGCGTCCAACCTTCATGATATTTGAACAAACTGCGCATTCTGATCTAACTACTGAGATTATTTTGATTGCAGTAGCCGTTTTTATTTTCCTTTTTGGTTTGCTTTACAGCCGCAGTCGCTACATCAGCAAAGGCTTGCATCCAGAAGTTCCCACAAAAGGTATTGGAAAAACGTTGAGTCAAAAATTCTACATTGATGAATTTTACCATACGGCTATCGTTAAACCTCTAGAATTCTTAGGAGATATCCTATTTGCCTTACTAGATACCCTTCTGCTTTATGGCATTACCTTTAGTGTTAATCCAATTTTGCGTTTCGCGGGTCGCTTGAATCGCAAAATCCAAAACGGAAATATTGAATATTATTTGATTTACATGGTAGGCGCTATTGCCCTGTTGTTAGGCCTTAATTTATTTTTCGCATAGTGGAATTACTCGTATTTATACCCCTGGTTTTAGCCCTTGTTTCCGCACTTGGAAGTAAGTGGAATAAATGGATTTCTTTGTTGTTTTCATTAAGCGGACTTTTGGTTCTCTTGGGAAACTATGGAACGCTTTTTACCGCTCAACAAGTAAACGACTCTTTCAAGACCGTTGTGGATTATCCATGGCTGGGTGAAACGGTTCACTTTAGACTTGGAATGGATGGAATAAGTGTATTTTTATTATTACTCACCAATATTCTCATACCTACCATAGTTTTATCTATTAATTCAGATAAAAGACCTGCATTGATTCCATTAATATTATTTATGCAAGCAGGACTTAATGGTGTTTTCATGGCTCAAGACGGATTGTTGTTCTATCTGTTTTGGGAATTGGCCATGATCCCTATTTACTTTATTACACTTTTATACTCTGAACGAGACTCTTTTGTAACTACGATACGATTTTTTGTTTACACCTTCGTTGGGTCTTTAGCCATGTTAGCTTCGCTCATATTTTTAGCGAGCAAATCTTTAAACGGATCTTTTGCCTACAATGATCTTTACAATGTTCAACTAACACTTAAGGAATCCATTTGGGTTGGGGCGGGTTTTCTATTGGCTTTTGCCGTTAAAATACCCTTATTCCCATTTCATGTGTGGCAGCCTAATACCTACACCTATGCACCCGCACAAGGGTCAATGTTGTTGTCGGGTATCATGCTAAAAATGGGATTATACGGAGTAATTCGTTGGTATTTTCCAATGGCCACAGAAAGTATCGATTTCTACCAACCCATAATAATGCTATTAGCGGTGGTTGGAATCGTTTATGGAGCCATTATAGCCATCCGTCAAGACGATATGAAGCGTTTAATCGCCTACAGTTCTTTGTCGCACGTTGGACTCATAGCTGCTGGTTTGTTTGCGCTAAACAACAGTGGATTTGAAGGTGGATTATTACAAATGTTTGTTCACGGTGTGAATGTCGTTGGATTGTTTATCGCTGTTAATATTATTGAACGGAATTTTGGAAGTCGCAATCTCAACGAATTAGGAGGAATTGCTAAAAACAACAAATTATTCGCTGTTCTTTTCTTCTTAGTAGTAATAGGAACTGTAGCGGCACCATTAAGCAATGGCTTCCCTGGAGAATTCTTATTGTTGAAGGCTGTTTTTGACTACCATACAACGTTTGCCGTATTTGCAGGACTTACCATTATTTTCTGTGCCGTTTACATGTTAAGAATGTTTCAATTCTCAATGTTAGGAGAGTGTAACGCAGAAACCGAAAATAAATCAATCCCTACAATGCAACTATTGCCTTTGTTTGTGATAGCATTTTTTGTGATTTCAATTGGATTGTTTCCCCAATGGTATATGGATTTATTCCAAAATTCATCAAAGGGATTGTTAAACATAATTTCTAACGCGAAAGGAGTATTATCGTGATTGCTATAGGTATTGTATTTTTTGGAGCACTGGCATTGTTGTTTGCCGGAATCAATAAAGAGGAAAAAAGTTTAAAGACATTATCTGCCTCCATATTAGGACTCGCGGGATTGGCGATTTTTGCAGAATCAAAGAATCTAATTTCTACAGACGCCTTATTCAGTTGGGTGCCGGCAGGAATGATTGCTTTTAATCCCACGGCTCAAGTGATTGCGGCAGTTTTGACGGTTATGGCTATGATTGTAATTAATCTTATGCCTGCTGTAAATCGCAAAGGGATGGATGTTATCGGACTGATGATGTTTTCTGTTTGCGGTGGCCTTTTGATGATTGGGGCACAACATTTAGTAGTTTTATTCTTAGGAATTGAAATCCTATCGATTCCTTTGTTTGTTTTGGCAGGTAGTGAAAAAGACGATCTTTATGGTAATGAAGCTTCTTTGAAATACTTCCTTATGGGTGCATTTTCAACGGCTATATTTTTACTAGGTGCTGCATTCCTATACGGGGGGACTGGAACTTTATATTTCCATGAAATGCTTTTGAGAACTTCATTTTCTGAACATTTTGGTGAATTCCCAATTTTAGTAAAAGCCGGTTTGATTTTGGTTTCAGTGGGATTGTTATTCAAAGTTTCAGCGGTTCCTTTTCACTTTTGGAGTCCTGATGTTTATGAAGGATCTCCGAATAGGATTGCTGCTTTCATGGCAATTATTGTTAAGATCGCTGGATTTGCTTCTTTCGCGCAACTGTTGAGTGCTTTTGCTCCCATGCAAAATTGGTATTCAACATGGTTATTGCCGATTTCAATCATAACTGTGCTAGGTGGAAACATTGTCGCTCTGGTTCAGAACTCCTACAAGAGAATGTTGGCTTATTCCAGTATAAGTCATGCCGGTTACTTATTGTTGTTTTTATTACAACCCATACAAGAAAACTTTCAAGTTCTAGGTGTTTACCTACTTTCTTATGGACTCGGAACAGCGGTTTTGTTTTATTTATTTGATAAGTATGCTACGGGTGAAGATAAGTCGGTAAATATATTTACGGGCATAGTGTACACCAATCGTTTAGATGCTATAGCAATGATAATAGCTACTTTTACGGTTGCAGGTATTCCTTCCACTATTGGCTTTATCGCCAAATACCAATTATTTTCATCGGCATTTAACACGGCTACTTGGGGAGTATTATTGGCATTGGTAGGTTCTGCTATTAGCATTTCTTATTACTTCAAACCTTTCCGAGTTATGTTCCGCACAGAATCAGACGTTCAACCGTCAATTCAATTTTCGTGGAAAAACATCTGCTTGGTTGGAGTGCTATCTGCTATGGTATTGTTAGGAATTCTTCCAATGACATTAAATTGGATATTCTAATACAATGCTCATAAATAACTATTTGTGTTCAGATTATCGAAGCCAGATTGAGGTATAGTTTTAAACTCTAGGATATTATCCTGAAATAGATAACAATAAAAAAGGGTTTGCTTTAACAGAAGCAGACCCTTTTTTGTTTAACCCGTTAGAATCGAAAACCAAATCTATAAATCAGCACTCCTAAAGAATTGGTATACGCAAATTTGGGATTAAGTGCTACTCCAACAAGTGCATACATTCCTAATCTGCCGTCATTATTATATCCACCACCTAAAATTGGAGTTCCAAACCATTCGCGTTCCTGCGGCCTGTATGACACAATAGAGTTTTGATATCTATATTCCACATGTAGAAAAACGCTTGAGATGGGTACCCGAATAAACGAGTAAACACCCCCAATAGTGGAAATTACACCATTTAAATTATCTGAAAATAGAGAACCGGTAACGCCGAGGGCTACATATGCCTTGTCGTTATAATGAAACCCAGTATAAGGAGATAATTCTAAAAGATAAGAAACTCCGCTTCCAAAAGCTGTAAAATCCAAACCGCTATATTCAATATCCTTATAACGGTAACTTACAATTTCATCTGCGAATGGGGTTTCGTCAATTTTTACTTGGGCTTGCTTTCGCGTACTATCGAGTCCTTCATATTGTGATTTTACCACTTTGGGCAACCACAATAAAAGAATAACAAAAACTAAAGACGGATTTATCATCATGAGTTTGGAGTCTCACAATATTACATGTAAAATTGTAGGCGTTTATGAACAACGGAAAAAAGATTCACAATTTTTCGGCAGGACCCTCGATTTTATCGGAGTATGCCTTAGAGAAGAGTACCCAAGACATTCAAAACTTTGCTGGAACAGGATTAAGTGTTCTGGAAATTTCCCACAGAAGTAAACCCTTTGTAGAAGTGGTTGAACAAGCTCAGCTTTTGGTGAAAGAGCTATTAGGTTTGAATGATGACTATGATGTATTGTTTTTGCAAGGTGGTGCTTCTACTCAATTTTTTCAAGTTCCTCAAAACTTTTTACAACAAAAAGCTGCTTATTTGAATACCGGTACATGGTCCCAAAAAGCAATAAAAGAAGCAAAAGGTTTTGGTAAAGTAGTCGTTGCAGCTAGCAGCGAAGATTCTAATTTCAACTTTATCCCAAAAGATTACCAAATTGATAGCGATGCAGATTATTTTCACTGCACGAGCAATAACACGATTTTTGGCACTCAAATGAAATCATTCCCTCAAACTGAGGCGCCCCTGATTTGCGATATGAGTTCAGATATTTTCTCCAAAAAATTAGATTACAGTAAGTTTCACATGATTTATGCGGGTGCTCAAAAAAATATGGGACCTGCTGGAGTAACCTTAGTGGTTATTAGAAAAGACATGTACGATAGAGTAGCAGATCGTCATATTCCAACTATGTTAGGTTATAAGGTACATGCAGAAAATGGCAGCATGTATAATACGCCTCCTGTTTTCCCTATTTTGGTGTCAAAATACAACATGGAATGGGTAAAGAACAATGGAGGAGTGGCAGGTATGGAAGATAGGAATACAGCAAAAGCTGAGCTACTTTACAACGCCATTGATAATTCTCCCTATTTCGTAGGGACGGCTGAATTAGAATCACGCAGTTATATGAATGCGTGTTTTGTTTTCAAAGCAGAATTTGAACATTTAGCCGACAAATTTGACGCCGCATGTAAAGAAGGAAATATCAGTGGGCTAAAAGGACATAGAAGTGTGGGTGGATACCGCGCATCTCTGTACAATGCATTGCCAATTGAGAGTGTTCAAGCATTAGTAAACATTATTGAAAATTTCGCTTAATGAGAATCTTAGCAAATGACGGCATAGATGCCGCAGGAAAGTCACTTTTGGAGAACGCCGGATTTGAAGTCGTTACCAATAAAATTGCGCAAGAAGAATTGATCCATAGAATTGGAGAATTTGATGTGCTCATCGTGAGAAGTGCAACAAAGGTTAAAGCAGATATCATTCAAGCCAGCAATCTTAAATTAATAGCCCGTGCAGGTGTGGGCTTGGACAATATTGATTTAAAGGCCGCCGGTGAAAAAGGCATAACCGTAGTAAATACCCCAAACGCATCTTCCCGATCTGTAGCTGAATTGGTTTTTGCGCATGCTTTCAGTGTAGCCAGAATGCTTCATTTGACAAATCGCGAAATGCCGATAAATGGTCAATCAGAATTCAAGTCGCTAAAAAACACCGCCTCCGCTGGTTTTGAACTTCAAGGAAAAACCATGGGAATTATAGGATTTGGAAGAATAGGACAGGAGGTTGCTAAAATGGCAGTGGGTTTAGGTATGGAAGTTATCGTTTATGATTATAAATCACGAACTTTTGACATCACCATCGATTTACATACGGCTTATAAACAACACAATTTCCAAGTTTCACTTAAAGGACAGCCCATGGATGTTGTTTTAGGTAAATCTGATTTCATTTCAATTCATACCCCCGGAAGCGAAGAGGTTATAAATGCGGAATCCCTTTCAATGATGAAAAAGACCGCCGTTTTGATCAACTGTGCACGTGGAGGTGTGGTTAACGAATTAGCCCTAAATAAAGCCATGCAAGAAGGTCAAATTGCATTTGCGGGGATTGATGTTTTCGAGAACGAACCTCCAACAAATGATTTAATGCTTTCCATGCCAAATGCATCCCTTTCTCCTCATATTGGCGCCAGTACATCTGAAGCTCAAATGAGAGTGGGAATTGAATTAGCCGAAAGGATAATTAATCATTTGGTGAAATAAAGCATAAGCATGCGTGTTTTCCCTATTTCTACATTATTACCGGAGAAAAATAGCGCGCAAAGAGTTGCGTCTCTTGGATCCGGAAAATTGAGCGCAGACGTACTCCAATCTAAAGCACAAGCTTTAGCAGATTCTTATTTAAGAGTAGTGAAACCTCAATTTATCGATGCATCTCTAATTTCTGAGACCCAAGAGTTTTATGATAAAAGCCGACAAAATTTAATCCATTTAATAAAAACGGGGTGCCTTAAAACGCACCCCAAAAATATGTTCTTCTACGAACAACACCACCATTCAGGAATCAAACTGAGCGGTTGGATTTTAGGAGTAGATGCGGAGGATTATATAAAGGGTAAAATCAAAAAACACGAAAATACACTTACCTCTAAAGAAAATAGACTGGTTAGACATATTGCAGCACTAGAATCGATGGCAGAACCGGTTCTCTTAAGTCAAAAACTACCCGATACACTCAAATTACTCGCTAAAGAAATTGTCCAATCCGAGTCTGACTTACAAGTTTCAGATGAATTATACAATATTCACAGAGTATGGAAATTACGATCAGATGAGGATATTAAAACCGTCCAAGATGCTTTTGAAAATGTAGATTCATTGTATATTGCCGATGGTCACCATAGATGTGCTGCCTCTTCGAGATATTTAATTGAAAGGTATGGGGCTAACTCCGGGAAGGGAATTATGGCTTTGATTATGGATGAAGATGACCTTTTGGTAAAACCCTTCTATCGGATGCTTTCTAATGTAGATCCTAAAGTCTTGTGGGATTTTCTTGATAACCAAAAAATCCACCATTGGGAAGTTGCACATTCTTTAAACTATGAAGACCTCAAAAAGGGACAGATTTTATGTATAACAAGAGACATTCGCTGTGTAATTGAGGTGTCTCCTCAAATGTTAGGAGAGAGTGCCTTATCTCAGTTAGATGTACGTATCTTGGAAACGGAAATTTTGAGAAAAACTTTTGATTTGAAGGATTCTTCCAACGAAGATCGTCTTTCATTCATGCGAGGAGATACTCCATTAGATAGTATCGCTCAAAAATTATATACCCAGGAGATTGACATTGCATTTTTGTTTGCTCCCAATAGCATGTCCGAAATTCGCATGGTTGCAGACCAAGGAGATACAATGCCCGCTAAGTCAACATTTATTGAGCCGAAAATTCCAACCGGTTTAATAATTGAAGATTATCGTTAGAACAACGACAATTGTTTCTTCTCAGGCCCTAATTTAAATACCGATTGTACCAATTTGTGCAGTTCAACTATCGTTTCTTTTTCAACTGAGTAGATAGAAGAGGTGCGGTGTAATTTCATTTTAACATATCCTTCATCTTTTAACTTTTGAAGATGTCCAGAAACGGTACTTTGTGAATAAGGCAATTTATCTACAACGGCTTGACACGTAGAAGGTCCTATTTCAGATAAAAATAATAAAATCGCAATACGAGCAGGGTGGCCAATAGCTTTTGATAAATGTGCCAACTGATCTACTTGTGAATCGAATGATGCCCTTTTCTTCATATTTTATCGTTTATTGCAAATATAAGATAGTACTGCATTATTACAGAATTTAATTACAGAATTATATCCGCCTATGCTTCCACCTTCTGTGGCTCCACAACCATGTATAAGGCTGTTTTTCTATTTCTTTTTGCATATTCCGTATGCATTTTGACATTATTTCGGAATGTTCGAGTGTATTCGCCTCTAAAACCTCAGTAAATCTTGCCCGATAGTAGCCACGCTTGACTTTTTCTTGTTCCAGGTAAATCACCGGCATCTGATACTTATTCGCAATTTTAGCCGGCCCATTTAAAAATGCAGTTTCTTGATGCAGAAATTGTTCCCAATGTACTCCATTTAGATTGGATGGACTTTGATCGCC
>CBFHXF010000001.1:0-55664 GCA_965659745.1 Bacteroidia bacterium | reverse complement strand
AATCAATGCCACTATAAAGGGTTCATTTTGAGAGTTCAATTTAGAGATTGCGCGCAATGTTTCGTTCATATGCACTGGAGTTCCTTCAAATCGACCTCTCATTTTGTACATCAAATAATCAAAATTAGGATTGCTGAGTGTTTTGTAGGTGATAAAAACGGTTTGACTTACATAAAGTTGAGAAGCCAATGCTATCCATTCCCAATTGCATGAATGCGTCAAAACCACCACACACGACTGATTTCGCTTTAGATAATCATGAAATATTTCAGGATTTTCATACACCATTCGCTTCTTGATGTCCTTTGAAGAAATACTCAATCCTTTTATTATTTCTACAAACAAATCGGACAAATGCTTGTAAAAATCCTTTTCAATTTTGAGTAGTTCCTTTTCATCTTTTTGAGGAAAGGATTTCTTCAAATTTATCTTCACCACCTTTTTTCTATATCCAAATACATAATATACTAGAACATATATAAAACTGGAGAGTGAATAGAGAACTGCAAAAGGCAATTTAGAGATCAACCAAAAAATCGGATATACTCCGTATAAAAACCATTTTTGGGGTTTGGGTATATCCGATTTATAGGGCATTTATGAATGATAATCAAATGTTTGTCCTTCTTTCAGATTTTTAATGCTAGCGAGCATCAATTGAATGCATCCTTCAATATCATCTTTGTGAACCATCTCAACCGTTGTGTGCATGTATTTCAATGGAAGTGATATCAAAGCGGAAGCCACACCGGTACTTGAATAAGCAAAACTATCTGTATCGGTACCCGTTGAACGACTTACCGCATTTCTTTGGAAGTCTATTTTAGATTCATTGGCCGTATTGATAATGAATTGCAACAAATTATTCTGAACTGCAGGACCATAGGTTACCACGGGGCCTTTACCACATTTGGTATCACCTTGTAATTTTTTATTATACATAGGACTATACGTATCGTGGGTAACATCGGTTACGATAGCCACATTAGGAGCTAAGCGGCGTGAAATCATTTCTGCACCTCTCAATCCAATTTCCTCTTGCACACTATTTACTACAAACAAGGTAAAGGGAAGTTCGATTTTTTGTTCTTTGATATGACGTGCTACTTCCGCTATCATGAATCCACCCATTCTGTTATCTAAGGCTCTTCCAATTAGGAATTGGTCGTTTAACCATTCTGAACCTGCTTCAAAAACCGCTACAGCGCCCACGTGTATCCCTAATTTTTCAACTTCTTCTTTATTCGCACAACCCACGTCTATACAAATATTTTCAGGCTTTACTTCTGGATCCTTTCCTTGTCTTACATGCACGGCAGGCCATCCAAAAACACCTTTTACTTTTGCTCCGTTTTCACAGTGTATAAAACATCGCATGCTCGGTGCAATCTGAAAATCACTACCTCCATTCCGAATCACATAAATATAACCGTCGTCACTGATGTAATTAACAAACCAACTAATTTCATCCGCATGCGCTTCAATAACTACTTTGTATGGTTTACCTGGATTGATAACCCCTACGGCAGTTCCATAAGTATCAACAAAACTTTCATCAATATACGGTTTGAGATAGTCTAACCAGATTTTCTGACCGCTATATTCGAATCCTGTTGGACTTACATTGTCTAAATACTCGTGTAAAAAGTTTTTTGATTCTGCTCTCATATGAACACAAATTTAAGCAAATAGGGGGATTTACAGCCGTCATTAGGTAAAATTATCTCCAATTCATTCCCAGCCAATTCTGTCTATTTTGAATTTGAAATTGTTTAGGGGTAAGTCCCTCAAAATGCTTAAACATCCTTATAAAATGATTCATGTTTTGATAACCAAGCAACAATGCAACCTCACTAACGGTTGTTTCAGGCCGAGATAAATACTCTTTAGCTGTTTTTATTTTTTCTTGTTGGATATATTCTATGGGAGTAACCCCGAAATATTCCTTAAACCTTCGGAAAAAATTGGGCCGGCTCATGCACGCTTTATCGGCTAATTGATCAACATCGATTTTATCGTGAATATGGTTCTTTATAAATTGGTCCACAAAAGCAAATCTGTGTGAACTGGCTAATTGTTTACTCTGTTTTTCAATCAGTGTTCTGGCTTGCGTTTGCATTAATCGCAAAAGCACTTCTTGAACCGTAATATCCGCAAACATGTCCTTCGTATTAGTATGCTCATAAATACCAATTTGAACAATTCTATCTATGGCATTACTTAAAGCAGGATTGTTATTCAAATGAAAGTATCTATTTGATACTTTCCAAGGTTGCAAATCGCTTTCTCTAGGAAGTCGTTCATTTAATAAATCGACCGTTTGTTGTATTTTGTGCTTAGAAATGGCTAGCGCTAAACATTGAGTAGGATTGGCTTCTTGAGCTTCTGGAAAGTCAATAACCATTTTTTCAGATGGCTGAATAATAACACTTTCACCAGGTAAATAATCAAATGGTCCTTTATTGGGTAGGTGCATCACCTTTTTCCCTTTAATCATACTGGTCAAGACCAAGTCGTCAAATAACAACTCCACTTTCGCTGCCTTTTGATGCGTCTCAAACAAATTAAGCTGACAACTCTTCATATCGAATGTTTGTCTGTTTTCAACTAGTGTGCTTAAGCGTTCAATTGAAGTGGGTTCAACATGAGTTTGTAATGGCGATTTCATCTTGTTTAACTTTTTTCTTAAACACAATATCTGTATTCTAAATGAAAATACAAAAGACCTGATACAAAAGTGTGTTTTTTAGATACAATAAAGCGAGAATCTTACACGCCAATTATGAAATCTTTGGAAACTCAAAAAAAACAACGCTATGACAAATCAGTATCAATTTCCAAACGTAAATGAAAAGTACGACCATTTTATTAATGGTGAATGGGTCGCTCCAAGTAACGGTGAATATTTCGACAATATCACCCCGATTGATGGTTCGGTCTTCTCTAAGGCCGCGCGTGGCAATGCAGAAGACATTAACAAAGCCATTAATGCCGCACAAAATGCATTCAAAACATGGAGTAAATCTAGTGCCGTAGAAAGAAGTCGAGTTTTATTGGCAATAGCCGATAAAATAGAGGCTAATCTTGAGTATTTGGCACAAGTTGAAACCGTTGATAACGGTAAAGCTTTACGCGAAACCATGGCAGCCGATTTGCCGTTATGTGTAGATCATTTCCGCTATTTTGCGGGTGTCATTAGAGCCGATGAAGGTGAATTATCTGAACATGATGAAGATACATTAAGTTTGATTGTGCACGAGCCCATTGGTGTAGTTGGACAGATCATTCCCTGGAATTTCCCACTATTAATGGCTGCCTGGAAAATCGCGCCGGCATTAGCTGCCGGCTGTTGTGTGGTTGTAAAACCCGCCGAGCAAACGCCAACTTCTATAATGGTGTTGATGGACCTAATCAAAGACGTCCTTCCTAAGGGAATTTTAAATGTGGTATCCGGATTTGGCTTAGAAGCTGGAAAGCCTTTGGCAACATCACCGAATGTTCAAAAAGTTGCCTTTACCGGTGAAACCACTACAGGTAGATTAATCATGCAATATGCATCTGAAAATTTAAATCCCGTAACCATGGAATTAGGAGGTAAATCCCCCAATATTTTCATGCCAAGTATTGCCGATGCCGATGATGCGTTTTTTGACAAATGCGTGGAAGGTGCCGTTATGTTTGCCTTGAACCAAGGAGAAGTGTGTACTTGTCCTTCTCGAATTCTAGTGCATGAAAGCATTTACGATATTTTCATGGAACGGGTAATTGAGCGCACCAAAGCCATAAAAATGGGACATCCTTTAGACGGTACAACCATGATGGGCGCACAGGCATCAAACGACCAATACGAAAAAATCCTTAATTACATCCAAATTGGCAAAGAAGAAGGAGCGGAGGTGTTATGTGGAGGCGCTTCGGCTTCCGAAGAAATTGGTCAACCCAACGGTTGTTACATCCAACCTACCATCCTAAAAGGCCACAATAAAATGCGCGTTTTCCAAGAAGAAATTTTTGGTCCCGTTGTAGGCGTTACCACTTTCAAAACTATGGAAGAAGCCATAGAAATTGCCAATGACACCCTTTATGGATTGGGTGCAGGTGTATGGACTCGTGACGCTCATGAATTGTACAAATTGCCTAGAGCCATTCAAGCAGGTCGTGTTTGGGTGAATTGTTACCATGCATATCCCGCCCATGCACCATTTGGTGGATACAAGAAATCTGGCTTCGGGCGTGAAACGCATAAAATGATGCTTAATCACTACCGTCAAGCTAAAAACATGCTTATTTCATACAATAAGAACAAGTTAGGATTTTTCTAATCTGATAATTGATTCATATTTTGCAAACACAACAGGGGGTAATTCCCCTGTTGTTGTTAATTTATAGAATAACATGACAAAGAAAATTAATACAACCACAGAAGCCGAGGCGCTCATATACAAACTAATGCAAATACATGGAGAGTTGATGTTTCATCAAAGCGGCGGATGCTGTGATGGATCACAACCTATGTGTTTCGAAAGAGGAGAGTTCAGAATTGGCGATTCTGACGTTTTATTGGGGGAAGTCGCCGAACAACCGTTCTATATGGCAAAGGACCAATATGAATATTGGAAGCACACCCAGTTAACTTTAGATGTGGTAAAGGGTAGGGGTTCCAGTTTTTCACTTGAAATCCCACATGGAGTTAGGTTTGTTGTAAAATCCCGTCTATTCACAATGGACGAATTACAGGAGTTGGGAATTTTATGAATCATTGATGATTCTGCCGGCGTTAATCTAGATTACATTTCCTGTAGATCACTTAAATATGGGCTTAGCCTCTAGGATTTTAACTAAATCTTTCATTCCCAATAGAAAATGAACTTGATCCACAAAAATCTTCTTTTTACTTCAATCCCCCCAGAAAATTAACTTGATCCGTAATTCCCTGTTTTTTCGATTTATCATAAAAAAGAAAAGCCCCGCTTTCGCGAGGCTCTTTTTTTTTGGTGGGGGCTACTGGATTCGAACCAGTGACCCTCTGCTTGTAAGGCAGATGCTCTGAACCAACTGAGCTAAGCCCCCTTTTTCGTGTTTCGGTGTGCAAATATACAACGAATATTATCCTACGCAACATCTAATTCATAAAAAAATATCGTTCTCTTCACAATTGTCATTAAATCAAACAAATAGACTTATAAAAAAAATGATAAATTTTTTGGCTCCACGTCTACAGTCTGAAATTTCGACACTTTAACCTCTCCAGGTGCCCCATTTTTAGCTTTTGAAACCATTTTCCTTTCTGTGTACATCACCGTTTGTAAGGTTTGACTTTTTCCTTTGGAATGAAATGCACAAAACGCTGCTATTTCTTCAAGAACTATTTTAGGCACGGACTTTCCTGTGTTTCTTATTATGACATGAGAGCCGGTTACATCTGCCGCATGCATCCACAAATCATTTTTATGAGAATCTCTCAACAACGCATCGTTAGACTTAGCGTTTTTACCCAGCCATATTTCAAAATTCTTGAAGTCAATCTTTTTATAGGGCTTCTGAGTCTCAGATTGCTTGCTTGATACATTCTTTAGTTGGGGCGCAAATTCTCGGAAAGGCCTCAAATCTTTGGGAGTCTCTGCCATCTGAACTCCTGTATCGATATCTTGCCATTTCTTCAATTCTGCCTCTAACGAAGTAATTTGTTCGTCCAAATTACCCATCTCAAGTCCTTGATTACGCGCCTTTTTATAACACTTTGCCGCATTCTCAGCGGCCGATAAATCGGGATTTAATTTTATTCTGATACGTTGACCGGTAAAAAAATCGGTAATCAGCGCTTCCGAAGTTCCTTTCCGAATAGAATGCGCATGTCCTAAAATCAAATCTCCTAATTCCTTAAAACTTCGTTGATTGATTAAAGACTCCTTTCGACCTTTATATGTTTTAAGCTTTTGATTAATAGACTTCAATTGACGAGCCGACTCCAGTTGTAAAAGGGTCTTTTCTCTCTCAAAAAAATACCATTTCAAGTAGACTCTAATTTGAGATTCTAATTCAAGTTGTATGTCATTCCATTGACAAATTGAGCAGTATATCCAATCTAAATGTGCCTTTTCACCGTCAATGACAAGAGCGGGCTTATACAGGGCCGGGAGAGAAAGTTCATAAATATTTTGAATCTGTCCCTCTTTTGACTGATCAAAAAAATCAGGAAATCTATTAAGGACTTCTAAAATTGGCAATCCTTTTATATGTTGATTCCAACGCTCGCTATTCTCAAAATAAGGGATTTCTAATTTCGAGGAACTAAGTGACTGCCACAAGGTATGGATATTGTTCCAATCCAATTCCCAATCCTTTTTAAAATTCAATCGAAAAACACTATTTGGAACCGAATCTTCTTCATTATAGTGAATGACGTTCCCGAATTTCCCAAAAGATTTAAAGAGCAATCTACTTCCATCATTGAATATCAACGCAAAAACCCGATCAAACAAGCCATATTGAATATCGTGAATAGTTTTATTTTCAAGTTCCTTGAATTGAACAACCGCATTGGATTTTAATTTGGACTTAAAATCGGTCCAATTGGCATTGGTTAAGATAAGTTCGCCCTCAACAAATTTCACCTCATAACTCAGCGTTTCTTTATGGCGGACAAAATGCAAGAGCAATCCATCTTTAGTAAAGCTTAATGCATGACTGAAAACGGCTCCATGAATTTCTTGAAACAGCTTTTCAGCAAAATGCCTGTATAATCTATGACTTGAAATCACAGAACAAAGTTCGGTGATTATTTACCATTGCGCATCAATAAAATGGTTTGACCATATTTACGTTTTGCTGTTTTCTTACTCTTATATATCACTGATAGTACATAAAGGCCTTCTGGTAAAGGATTTCCTAGATATTGACCATTCCATCGACCGGATGATTGGTTTGATTGAAAAACACATTCTCCCCAGCGATTAAAAATACGTAATTCCACTTCGTTAGCCCCAAATAAATCCCATTTCCAATTATCGTTTAAGCCATTTTCATCTGGCGTAAAGGCATTAGGCATATAAATTATAACGGTATCTTTAAAACACACGTCTATTTCAATACTGTCGGTACATCCCGCATCGTTTGTAACAAAAAGTTTTATTCTATTTTGCTCTGATAGCAAATCAGAATTGATGCTATATACACTTCCAATATTAAAATCGCTTATATCCGATGAATTCAACATTAAATTACCACTATTGATACCTACTGAATTATTTCGGATTAAAATAACCGTATCTAGAGGTGTATAACAATTTCCTTGCGCGGGGGCAGAGATTTGCAAATTGGCTTTAACAGCCTGAAAACCGGGAATGTGAATACTTGTATCATTGAAGCAACCTGTGGACTTATCTGTTACGAAAACTTTATAATCATTTCCGCTCGGAGCAAAATATCGACCATTCAATGTTCGTCCTGGATAACTCCAAACCATTTCGGCTGGATCTCCATTACGGAGCTTTAGTTCTATAAAACCATCCATTCCATAACAAACTGAGTCGCTCACAACGGCTGTAAACCAAACACTCGGATATACAAAAATCTCAACCTCTGCAGTATCCGAGTTTGAACAACCATCAGAAACTAATAATTGTAGACTTTTTGTTTTAGTGGGTGCAAAACTAGTTTTTGCCCCAATTTGATTATGAGACCAAGTAAAAATATAATTGCCAATACCTCCACTAGCATTGGCGAATAAGGTAGATACATCTCCCATGCAAATGCTATCGGCAAAAGGACTAATAGAAGTTTCAATTGGATCATGTATTAATAATGACCATGAGTCGACACTCATACATACACCATCTTCATATGAATAAACAATCCTGTGAATGCCACTACCTAATCTAGTTGGATTAATGAAACCAAAATGGGTGTCCTTATAATGAAATTCCCCACCTATGGGATTAATATTAGGTAAAAAAAGAGTGTCTTTGAAGCAATATGTAGTTTCTGCATTTTCAAGATCAATTATTGCTGGATCTTTGAAATAAATCATAAAATTAGAATCGCACTGATTACTATTGGTAAAAAACACGGGTAGGGAATCAGCATTTTGACCTTTAACTTGGAAAAAGTAAAAATTCGAGTCAAGATAAACGGATTCACCCCAAAAGATTCCGTTTTCCCTAGGATGCAGTTCGAAATCGTCCAAGTTGCTGCAAATTAGTGTGTCACTGGGTAATTGAACATAATCTAAAACATGCAATGCAAAAGAATCCGTGCATGAATTTTGGGTGTAGTATAACTTGTAGATTCCAGGTATCAATTTATTAGAATTGAAAAATCCGTTCGTGTAAACTTCAGGGCCTGACCAATTTCCCCCGTAAACATTGACATTTATTTCACTTAGGTCAAAATTGGGTGCGTTTGGGCATAACTGTAGGGTGTCTAACAGAATATCGGTATTGTATAGGTTTATGATTTTGAAATCCGAACAATACTTAGACTTCAAATATACGGTATCAGTCGCATTTTTGCCTTTGCACCAAGAAGGATCGTAATAGCCGCTTTCTCTGTCAATGATACCCTTTCCAGACCAAATTGCATCCGCAGTTTTTCGATATCCTTGAAGTTGAAAAGGACCTTCGCTTGGACAGATAGTTTGATCGGGACCTGCATAACATGGCAAAACCGTCACAATTGTCGTATCCCGACAACTGCCTCGAGCTTGAAATATCACATTGTAATCCCCTGGAGGTCCCATATTAGTAGGACTAAACCAACCCCAATAACTATTTAAAAGTCCATTGAAATATCTGATAATTAATCCTTTAGGTTGAAAAATCAAAGTATCTCTATATGTTGACTCGCAAGTGGTATCAAATTCGGGTACATTTACGTTTTCTACTCGAATTTCTTTTTCTGAAGTACAGCCTTTCCAAGTGTAATTAACCTTGTAAACCCCTGGAGTATCTGGCAAAAACATTCCCGATGGTGTAATTTTGGGACCATCCCATGTTCCCCCAGCTGGACCAAACCAATATACAGGATAGGCAATATTGCCGGGACAGAATACATTTTCATAATTGTAAGGGCGTGTAACTGTAACAATAACAGTATCAGCACATGAACCAATTTGGTACCATACTTTGTTGGTTCCCCATGCAATTCTTGGATTAAACACACCTGTTTGTTGGTTAACAATTCCACGACCGAACCATCTTCCACCGGCTGGGATGGCAGTCAAAACAATAGGATCTCCATCAAAACAAATGCTAGTATCATTTTGTGCCGTTGGTGGACTCAATACGACAACGGTGATAGTATCTCTGCCAGGAATTGCGTTTCCATCATCCACTTCAAGAATAACCATTGTGGTTTTCTGTGGACAATACTGAGTACTTGCCCCACTTAACCCCGCAACACTCCAATTATACTTGTATTTAGACGCATTTCCACCTGTCGCCTTTGTAGTTAATTGAATACATTCACCTAAGCAAATAGTATCAGATGATGCCAATAGCTCCAAATTAATTGGACAATTAGTAACGGAGAAACTTAAGGAACTAGATAAGAAATAAACACTGTCACAAAAATCCCGGTATCCATGTTTGTGTATAATTTGATATGTGCCGTTCGCTCTAATTCCAGTGTAGAACAAATCAAAGGATTTACTTTTACCATTACTACAATTAATAGGCTTTATATATTTGATTTTATTGCCATTAACAAAAGTATTTCCAATATGAATAGAGTCACATTCAACTTCCTTACTCAAGATGATATTAATTACAGTGTCATTACAATTGATTTTTTGATTGGAAGAAAATGTGGCTGCTTTGGGAGTGGAAATATTATTAATAACCTTTGCTTTCCAACCCGTGCAGGATACGCTTTGATCGGAAATAAAGTGCAATGTAATAAAGCTATCAGTAGACGCAATTTTTCCAGGATTGACACTACCAGAATAACGACCCAATAGTTTAGCATTAGTATCCTTACCATCAAAGATCGACAATATATCAGAATCTATTTCAGTGCAAAAAGAAGAGAAATCAAGCTGAATACTTGTTGCTCCAGGTAGCGAAAGTGTTAATGTGTAATTTTCATTGTGGTCGTAATAACCAGAGTTTTTACCTGCCTCGGAATCTAAAATATTACCTTTACAAATGCGAAATCTTCCATTTTGCATTTGTATGTCGGACTGACCTTGAACAACATCATGCAAGAACAATAACATAACAACAACAGCATATCGAATTACTTTAAGCATATGTTACGGCCTAAAAATGTGTACATTAGGAGTTATTATGGTGTTGCTCTTATGACCCGCACGGTCCTTTATATAAATCTCAAAAAATGCATATTCTGAGCTAGCGCTACTGAATACAAATAGCGTTTTTAATTTCAAATTGATTTCACCCTCAATTCGAACATTAGCATTCTTAGGGGCTAGGGGAGGCAAATAATACGTGTCGAATGCTTTCAATCTAGAATCTTTCACGAAAATATCGAGTGAATCGGCTTCGAAGCTGCCTAAATCACCATCACCGTCTTGATACTTTATTTTGATCTCTAATTCATCATTAAAAGAAATTATTTCGTCTTTTGATAAAGAAACAAATGAAATCTGCGGGATAGGACTCCCAATTTTATTAATCTCATCGCTACATGACGATATTAAAGTAATTATCGATATGAAAATGTAATTCTTCAATTTACAAAGGTTACGGCAGCATATTTCTTCAGGAAAAACATAGCTGTGTTGGAAGGAACTTCAATATCTAGGTCGCCGTCTTTCATAAAGAATCTCATCCACACGACATCTAAGGGTTTGTATTTGTTAGTGTCAAAACTAAATTTGAGAGTATAACTGACTACCTCATTAAAGAGTCCCTTGCTCATTCTTGGAGTGGTTGATTGTAAATCAATCAGGCTATTTAGATCAAATGAATCTGGCCTAGAACTTAAACCAACCTTCAGATTCTCTAATTGTCCTAATTTACCCTCTTTGTCATACAACGAAACGAATACCTCTATTTCTCCGCCTCTAGAATTCGCATTCACGGGCTCGTATACGCCAACTCTGTTTAAGATTTTTTGATTCTGGTAAACCTCAACACCCTTTACTACCGGAGGATAATTAGCTTTGATAGTTTCGTTTCCGTACATATCTAAAGCTCCATTGGAAATCCAACTTTTTATACGCTGAATGTATTCATCTTTATTTATTGGATAATCGGAATCGGCTTCAAGCCCGAGAGGCATAATTCCAGAATTGCCGTTTAAATCATTTGATAATCGATATATTAACATACTATTGTCTGCATCCCGAGGTTTAACTCTCATTTCAAATCCACCGTCTATACGCGTTTTGATGACAGGAGTATTTACAAGACTGTAATACGAACTTTCTACCGTTCTAAAATCAGGTTCGAAGTTACCATCGTGACAACCCGAATTTGCACAAGTTTTTAAAAGTATATCCTTATGGATACTGAAGATACTATTTGGGTCTAGTTTTACAGTATCTAATGTTGAAAGGGTGTCTTTACTCGTATTATCGAATGGATTTTTTCCAATATCAGGAATCTCTCGCTTACACCCTTGAGTTAAACAAGTTATCAAAATAATTGAGGTTAAGACTTTGTATATCTTGATTATCATAATCGCAAAAATTGAGACATAGCTAAGGGATCGATATAAGCAGAATTAATCACTTCGTCATAAATTCCAAAAATATCGGCTATCGTTGGAACGATATCTGTAAGCCTACCTATTGGATTTGATTCTGAACCAATTGTTCTTTTAGGAACATTTTTCCCCGTCATAACACTCCAAACGCGCAAAGCATTCCAATCGGAATGATCGTATGAAAACCAATCATTTTCATCAATTATTGGATTAGGATTTTGATTTCGGCCACATTCGGGTGCAATTATGAAAATCGTATCATCTGCCATCTCGGGTATATTGTTTTTAACATATTCATGCAACCAGCCAACGATATGATCTGCACGATGTAAAGACCTCAAATAGCCGGTGAAGTTTGAATGACAACCATCTACTTGCGACATATTCAAGGCCAACATTCTAGGCTTGAACTCTTTTAAAACTTCTGCAGCATAAGCGGCGGCAATGGCATCTGAACCACCGGCAAAAGGCGGAGTTGCAACCTGTCCTAATTGCTGCTTAATGAAGGTATTTCTTATAAACTCTTTAATTTTAGTCTTCTCCCAATCGGAATTTTGAATCGAACTTTGTAATGATGTTTGCAATGAAAAACTCTCGTCTAAAAATGACTTCATTTCATACATTGGCTTCAACTCTTGTTGCGTGTATGGTTTTGCATTAGAAAGTGTATTTCGACCAGGTCCACCAAATGTTATGGGAGGCACGAAAAGATTGGCCCCATATTGAAGTCCATAATCACTTGCATCGGAACTATTTAATAGGGGAGTTGAATTGCCTATGCCATTTCCCAAGAACCAGCAATCGGACGCATTAAAACCTCTATGTCTTCTCAAATACTCGAATATTGTGGGGCTTTTGGGCCTAACTTTAAGCCCTTGCGTGTTAGCGGTAGAGCCAGTCAGTAATGTATTTAACCCAACATAATGACCTGCACTTTGAGCCTTCACCTCAGGAAAGAAAATCCCATTATCTGACAACGGCGATGAAACTAATCTTGGTATTGGATCTGTGCCTTTAACTTCACCCGGAACATCAAGGCCGTACACAACTTTTTTAGTTGGAGCCACGCCATTAAACAAATTTGGCATGATATTGCCGGCTGCACCCAAAACATTTTGACTATCCTCTAAATATCGCCCTAAAACACTTTCTTGCTGCCGTACACCCCCCGCGAACATTATCAAGACAACGTGTGACGCTTTCTCTGACCCCGTTTTGGCAAATAAACGACCACTTGGCAGTATGTAAGGGCTAATAATGCTTCCTCCCAATAGCAATCCCGACTTTTTGATAAATTCTTTCCTTTTCATTTATATTGCTATTAGTAGAAACCATATTCATCACTAGCGGCGAAAGCGGTATATACCATTTCAACAGTGACTTTGGGATTTTCTTGGATATATTTCTTGAAAAAATAAATTTCAGATTGACTTGGGCTCCGAAGCATAAAGCGCTTATAGGTTTCAATAATGAATTTTTCTGTATTGCTTACCATATAGGCGTCTGTAGGAATACTCAGACCAATTTGATTGAAGTAATTACTCAGTAGCAACTCTTTCGCCACTGCTTGATCACCAATACTATACATAACATTCTGGGTTTGGTATAATGCGGTAGGAGATATGGCATCTTGAAAAATATTGGTATACAAAATCGAGATATATTCCGCTTCGTTTTTGGGCTTTGTTTTTTGTGCCTTTGACTCATAAATATCTACAGAATTTACTTCGTATGTAACTTCTACCTTTTGTTTACATGAAACAAGGTAAATTATTATAAAACAAATATTTAATATTTTAAAATTGCGCATAATTATCTAAGGTAAGAATATTTCTTTGAACCCACTCTAGATTCCCATCTATTTTATATTGCATAAGCAAGCTGTACAAATAAGTGGGCTCGATTTCATTACGAACATATTGAAAATACCACCATCTGACTTGCGCTTCAAAAAATGCATCTGAATCAACAAGGGCATTAATAAATTCCGACTTGTTTTGGGCAACCCTGTTAAAAACAACCTTGGGCTCATTTTTATCAATTATAGCATAAGCTGAATCGAATTCAGATTGATTTGGCCATCTGCCCAAAACATCATCATACGCGGCATTGACAAAATTAAAAGTGCCCATATTTATCACATCGTATATTCCATTGTTCATCAGGTGTGAACATAAGCCGGGGTAATTGTCTACACCACTTAGGTAGCTATACTTCCACATAAGTATCTTTTCATACTTCTGTGCTTCAAATTGCAACTGCTTTACACGAACGGAATCGCCGTTAAGGCGACTTATCTGAATGCCAAATCTAATATTCCCAAGTTTTTGGGCAATTTCAGGGTCTGAGGCCCCCTCTAAAAAACGGTATTTCATTAAATCATAAACTCTTTGAATATAGGCATGTCGATACGATGAATCTCCCAATCTATATGTCGTATCCGATTGCAATAAAGTAATTATTGAATCTCTGGTCTTATATTTCAATCCGCTTTGCTTCAACCTTATACTGGCTTGCTCCCTTTCATTAATGGTAGGTTCGCGACCTAATAAATCAATAAATAACCTGTTAATATAATTCTCTATGCGCAACATGGAGACTCCGTCATAACTAGGCGGCTCATTATTAGAAACGCGAATGTATTCGTTGGTTTCACAAGAAGAAAACAAGAGGAAAACAAGCATAACGAAGTTAACTAAGTATCTCATCACAAATCAAATATAACCAAATAAACACATTTCAAACAATATTCAAAAACTTTAAAGTTTCAGATTCCTTATATTCGTAGTTCATTACTGTTATGGCTTTTTATTATAAACTCGGTCAAATTCCCCGCAAACGACACACACAATTTAGGAAAGAAGATGGAACATTATATTCCGAAGAATTAATCTCTACTGAGGGCTTTAATAGCTTATACTCTTTGGTTTACCATGCGCATCCGCCTACATTGGTTAAAGAAATTGGCGAACCAATAAACGTTGCCCCTAAAGTAGCGGAGCCTAAAAACATGAAAAGCAGAAGCTTTGTCACGTTTAATACGCCGGCTAAAGATGATTACCTTGAAAGCAGAACTGCTTTATTGGTGAATAGCGATGTTCAAATTGGGGTAGCAGCTCCAAGACATTCGATGACCGACTATTTCTTCAAAAATGCAGATTCAGACGAAGTGATTTTCATTCATGAGGGTAGTGGTATATTGAAAACGATTTATGGAGAAATCCCTTTTGAATACGGCGATTACCTTGTCATACCGCGAGGATGCATTTATCAATTCCATTTTAACGATGAAAACAATCGTTTGTTAATAATTGAATCACCAACCCCTATATATCCACCTAAACGTTACCAAAATAGTTTTGGACAATTGCTAGAGCATTCCCCCTATTGCGAACGCGATATTAAGGTCCCTCAAAACCTTAAAACCCACGATGAATTAGGGGATTTTAAGGTCATGATTAAAAAACAAGACCTTTTATACCCTTATACCTATGCGTCGCATCCGTTTGATGCAATTGGATGGGATGGCTATTCCTATCCTTATGCGTTCTCTATCCACGATTTTGAACCTATCACCGGCCGCTTGCATATGCCACCCCCAATACACCAAACTTTTGAGGGAAGAAATTTCGTTATATGCAGCTTCGTGCCAAGACTGTATGATTACCATCCCGATTCTATCCCGGCTCCCTACAACCACTCAAATGTAGATAGCGACGAAATTTTATACTACGTAGATGGCGATTTCATGAGTCGTAAACATGTAGAACGTGGCATGATAACCCTACATCCAAAAGGCATTCCTCATGGGCCGCATCCCGGCACTGTAGAAAAAAGCATAGGCGCCAAAGCTACGCATGAATTAGCCGTAATGATCGACCCCTTTTATCCGCTGCAAATCACAGAAGCGGCTTTAAACATAGAAGACCCTACTTATTACAAAAGTTGGGTAAATTAACTCTTTAAAACATGAAAAACACCCTTAAATTATTGGGAATTGCTCTTTTCGGTGGAATCCTAAGCACGCCTGTAACCCTATTGGCGCAAAATGACGTTCAAAGCCAACAAGACCAATTCTTAAAACGCAAAATTGTAAGAGACCGATACGATAAAACTTACAGAAAAGCCGAAAAATTCTTGGAGAAAGATTTGCGAAAATTGCGAAAAAGCGGCAAAATCCAAAAGGAAATAACCCCACTTGAATGGTGGAAACAAGAATACCTTATGACAATGGATCCTCAAAAGGGTAGACCCACGCCTGAGGTATTATTGCCTGTATTCAGATCGCTTAATCAAAAACCCATTCATAATAGAGCAACACCAGGCTCTGATAAGCAACCTTGGCAATCTAGAGGACCCAATGAAATTTCGGGTCGAACTCGCGCGCTTTGCTGGGATAGGGCCGATTCAAAACAATTACGTGTTTTTGCCGGGGGTGTAACCGGTGGTTTATGGGTAAACGACGATATAAGTAATGCCAATAGTCAGTGGAAACAAGTGAGTGGACTTTGGTCTAATTTAAATGTGACTTGCATTGCCCAAGATCCCAACGATTCAAAAATCATCTATGTTGGAACAGGAGAGGGGTTTGGCACTACCGCATCGAGTTCTCGAGGATATGGCATATTCAAAACAACCGATGGAGGAAAAACATGGTCGCACCTATCCAATACCGAAGAGTTTTACTATATAAACGACATAGCCGTTCGAGATGAATCGGGTACTAGTGTTTTGTATGTGGCTGTTGATATTCTATTTTATCAAGGACAGTGGCATGGAAACAGCACCGCTGCTGGACTTCAAAGAAGTACAAATGGGGGAAGTACTTTTTCAAACGTGAGTCCCTTTATTACGTCTCAATCCAATCGATACATCGTTTCTGATATTGAAATCGGGGCCGATAATCGATTGTGGGTTGGTACTCGTAAAAACATGTATTCAAGCGGCAGCGATCAGGGAGGTGGAAGAATCCTATACTCCGATAATGGAACCACATTTACGGAAGCCTACAAAAATTCGAGTGCATTAAAAGGAAGGGTAGAGCTGGCTTGTGCTCCAAGTTCAGCTGATACACTATACGCGGTAATTGAAGCGAACGGGATCGCCCATAATGTAGTTCGCAGTTTTAACAAAGGATCTACTTGGTCCATTTTTACAGAGCCCGACGATGCCGATAACGGGATATCAAGCACGGATTTCACTCGAAATCAAGCTTGGTATGACTTAATCTTAGCCGTAAATCCAATTGACGCATCTGAATTGGTAATTGGTGGCGTCAACTTTTTCATGAGTCAGGAAGCAGGTAATAATTGGAAGCAAATTTCTAAATGGTCTAACAACCCAGGCATGGACCAATTGAGCTGTTCCTATATTCATGCGGACATGCATGCTGCGCTATATAGTGATGATGGAAAAAGATTAGCTGTTGGCACAGATGGCGGTATTTTTTACGCGTCTGATGTTCGTAATAAGCCATGGAATAGCAGCTCGGCTTTTGTTGAACGCAATAATCGCTATGTGGTTACCCAATATTACGCAGGAAGCATTTCTCAAAGCAATGCCAATTTTATGTTGGGTGGTGCTCAAGACAATGGAACAAGCTACACTCAAGATACAGGCTTTAATGAAAGAAACATGTTGTTTGGTGGAGACGGTGGTTACTGCTTCATTCATCCAAAAGACGACGATGCAGTGATATTTTCTTATGTGAAAAACAACTTTTATTCATACATAGACAATCAGTTGTATTACTTAGCCCAAGATAATAACACGGGATCCTTTATTAATCCAGCGGGTTTAGATCATATAAACAACAACCTCTTGACTCAAAAAGGAAAAGGTACTTTATATCGAAATGATATATATGGAAATACCAGTACGTTAGAAACGATTACTTTTGCAACTAGTGTAAATGATTTAGCCTCTGCATTTCACATAGTAGAAAGAAGTACAGGAAAGGCGAGGTTGTTTATTGGTACTTCATTAGGCAAGGTTTTTTACAGCGACAATCCCGAAGCGGCAACGCCCACATTCACGAGCTTAGGATCTGTAAATTCCGGAAATGTAAGTGCCATACAAACCTTAAATGGTTCTTTAGATACTATATTTTTGACACTTACCAACTATGGTATAAACAATGTATATGTAAGTATTAACGGAGGAACCAATTGGACCGCAATTGATGGCGATTTGCCCAATATGCCGGTATGGGACATCGTAGCCAATCCTTATAACCGCACAGAAGTTATAATTGCAACGGAATTAGGAATGTTTCAATGCTTGAATGTTTTTGCGGGTAGTCCAAGTTGGACACCCATTCAAAACGGAATGGGAGCCGTTAAAACTATGATGCTCGATTATAATAAAAAAGATGGAGTAATTATGGCTGCAACACATGGTAGGGGATTTTTTACGAGTGATGCATGGACAAAACAGGAGCCAACTGCGTATTTCAGCTTGTCGGACACCTCGATTTGTGAAAATGTTACGATTACACTTATTGACTCTTCAATCAACACAAACAACACGAGATCTTGGAAAATTTCCCCAAGAAATTTCAGCTTCACCAATAGCACAGACAGCACATCAAAAAATGCCAAGGTGAAATTCACCCAATCTGGTACCTATCAAATTTTGTTGGAAGTGACTAACGGTGGCATGAAATCCGAAATAAGCGCACAAATCAAAGTGACTGCCGGTTATAACAATACCATTTCAATAACTCCTTCGAGCGAATCCTATTGCGAGAATGAAAATCTGACACTTACGGCTAAATTGGGTGATGACAAAACAAAAATTTTAGCCAACTCCACATTAAAATGGTTTAAAAACGGGACAGAAGTATTGCCAAACCAGGGTATTTACACGTTACTCATAAAAGCTCCATTGGTAAATAACGATAAATACTATGCGCAATTTGCTTCGGATTACGAATGTTTAAGCCCTCAATCTGCCAATTCTACTGAGTATGTAATTAACACATCCGCCAATACCACATTAAACATCACCCGTGTATGGGATACATTATTCAGCAATTATAATGGACCTGGAACGGTTGAGTGGTACCGCAATAATTTCAAAATAGCGACTGGAAAACGTTACACACTCATAGATAACGGTGAATTTTATGCCCGTGTGGTAAATGGCAATTGTAATGGCTCGAAATCCAACGTAATCACGTATCAAAGTTTGGGCAATGACTTTTTTAACAATGTTATTCAGATTGGACCCAATCCGAACAAAGGCATGTTAATCATACAGTCAAATCATTCTGAGAATTTGCAAGGAAAAATCATAAATGCAAACGGAGCTGTTGTAAAAGATTTTATTCAAATCAGAAGAAGCAATGAAACGATTTTAGACTTGACGGATTATTCTGACGGTATGTATTTCATGGAGATCAATGATAATAATGGACACAAATTGCAGTATAAATTGATACTTTCGAGATAATCCTTGAAAGTTTCATAATTTACATTATGTAAAATAGCGTCGAAACTCTTCAAAAAAGAAAAGCTGCCCAATCTTAGGCAGCTTTTCTTTTTGTTTATCAATTCTAATCCTTTAGAATCGCAAATAAGCGCGGGCACCGTTACCAGAGATTGTCTTCTCTTCTACAGGTATGCCATTTACAATAATATACAATGTTGCTTCACCGTCGCCTTTAATCGTAACGCTCAAGCTCAACATATCGGTTTTATCGATACAATCAAACTCTTTTTCCCAATCGCCATTTTGGTCATACATGGTTGAATTGGTATTTCTTGAATTCTGATAGCTGATTTGCATTTTGGTAGCGTCTCCAACAACACGATACATGAATTTATCTCCTATTCCAAAATCATAACCATTCAATGAGCGTACCTTATCTCTTTGCTCTGCGGAACACGCATCGTCACCTAACTCTAAGCAACATGTACGAATAGCATTTGAAATATTAATCAACTCTTCCTTTGAATACTTCGCATTCTCCGAAGCATATTCTAAATATGATTTAGCTGTTTTAAAAGTTTCAATTTTCTTAGATTCAAGCTTTGCCTTTTCTGTGGCATCGCTCGCTTTTGAAATCTGCTCAAGTAATTCTTTAGTTTCGTACTTCATCAATGCTACTCCTAAATTCCAATTCGCATCAAAACTATACTCGTCTAACTCTCTAGCTTTTTGATAATCCAAAGTCGCATTGGCATATTTACCTGCTCGTTCGTTCAAATAGCCACGAATCCAATAATTCTTTGAATTAGGTACAGCTTGTATTTGTTGATCCACCTCGGACATCAATTGATCTTGTCGATCAATCGCTAGGTAATAATTCACTAAAACATTGAAAATATCATTGTTATAATCCGATTTTACTAGGGCTTTTTTGATAACATCACGTGAACCTAATGTATCGCCTTTTTCCAATAAAATTCGAGAATAGCTCTCTACTACAAATGGAATTGGCATTTCATTGTTGATGAGATAATCTAATGTGGTCATTCTTTTCGCGATGTCAGAATTATTCAAAGCATAATATGCAATGCGCTCCACAAAGTAAGGACGATCTATTTTCTGTCCTTTAAGATCATTCAACATGGCTGTATCCAGACGTTCGTAAAGTTTCAACAAATAATCAAAGTACACCAACATAGTGTCATTCAATTTGGCCTTAGTATCACCGGTAGCATCAGTCAATTTATCACTAAAATATTGAGTCTCATTGAAAGTAGCCGCAAAACAATTACCAACAATAAAGCGCGCATCTTCGTCATCAGAACCCGACTTTTTTTCATTCGAATTGTAATAATTCATAATGGATTTTGCCGATTCCAGGCCAGCTTGATATTTTATCTTAGCTAACATTGGATTTCCTCTTTTATCGAAAACGTTGTGATATACACGAGCGCGGATCAACCACATCCGTGGATAGTTCGCTGTTTTGGGATGTTCTTTTGCTTTTTCGATTTCCTCATGTGCAATGATTAAATCTTCGGGCCCTCCCCCTTCTAATGCATACTCTGCAGAGTTCACTGCCCGTTTTTGAGCAACGCTTGCACCTGCCGCAAGAACCGATGCAAAAAGCAATGCTGATTTTTTTAAATTGTAGAAGTTCATGTTTTTATGTATAGTTACTTGTACTTTTTGTTTAATCTTCTATAGGCGTCTCTGGTGTATTATCAGTTGTTGAATCTTCTCCATTTGTGGGACTATCGACATCACCTTGAACTCCCTCCATCGCCTCTAGATCAATTTCTTCGTCTTCCTCTCTAGGCGTTTTAGCAATGCTTGCTATGGCATCGTTTCCTTTGATATTGATTAGGCGCACTCCTTGAGTAGCGCGACCCATTACACGAAGGGTGTCGATTGCCATTCGGATGGTCATACCACTTCGATTGATTATCATCAAACCGTCATTATCATTAACCCCCATTATAGCTACCAAATAACCTGTCTTTTCAGTTACTGAAATAGTTTTCACTCCCTTACCGCCCCTGCCTGTTATTCGGTAATCATCAATATCAGAACGTTTGCCATATCCTTTTTCACTCACCACAAGGATGTTGGTCTTCTCTTCATTGTCACGTGCACAAACCATGCCAATTACTTCGTCCTCGTCACTTTCTAGGGTTACACCGCGCACACCTGCCGCTGTTCTTCCCATTGGTCTTACCTTAGATTCATGAAAACGAATGGCTTTCCCTAGTCGTTTTGCAATTACAATCTCAGAATTTCCGTCGGTTACTGCTGCTTGAAGCAACTCATCTCCATCGCGAACGGTAATGGCATTGATACCATTAGTACGCGGACGGCTGTATGCCTCAATGGAAGTTTTTTTGATAATACCCCGCTTGGTTACCATTACGATAAAGTTGTTTTCCAAATATTCAGGATCTTTTAAGTTCTTAATATTCAGATATGCTTTGATCGTGTCGTCAGATGGTATGTTAATCAAATTCTGAATGGGCCTGCCCTTTGTAGCTTTGGCTCCTTCTGGAATTTCATATACTTTCAACCAGAAACAACGTCCTTGTTCGGTAAATAACAACAAATAATTATGCGTACTTGCCACAAATAGATGCTCTACAAAATCTTCATCTCTATGTGCAACGCCTCTTAAACCGCGACCTCCCCTATTTTGTTCTTTGTATTCACTAAGAGCGGTCCGCTTAATATATCCCTTATGCGAAATAGTAATAACCACTTCCTCATTAGGAATTAAATCTTCGATATTTATTTCTTCTGCATTATATTCAATTCGAGTCCGACGGGCGTCACCATGCTTTTCAGACATTTCAGTAGTTTCGTCTTTGATGATAGACATGCGCAAACCCTCATCGCTCAAAATATTCTCGTAGAACTCAATTTCTTTCATTACCGCATTATATTCTTCACGGATTTTGTCGATTTCAAGTCCAGTCAAACGCTGTAAACGCATATCCAGTATGGCTTTAGATTGCAACTCGCTCAATCCAAACTGCGACATCAATCCTTCACGTGCCTCATCCGGTGTTCTACTTTTACGAATCAAAGCAATTACAGCATCCAGATTATCTAGGGCAATGATTAAACCTTCTAAAATATGAATTCTCTTGCGTGCCTCACGCAACAAGTATTGGGTACGACGAACTATGATTTCATGGCGATGATCCACAAAATGACGAATCATATCCTTCAAATTCAACATTTCTGGCTTGCCTTTTACCAAAGCAATGTTATTTACCGAAAATGAACTCTGTAGGGGAGTGAACTTGTACAGCTGATTCAATACTACGTTAGGAATTACATCACGCTTTAATTCAAAAACGATCCGCATCCCTTGTCTACCACTTTCATCGCGAACTGCCGATATACCGTCGATGATTTTCTCATGAATAAGATCTACGGCTTTAACTATAATTTGTGGGGGCGAAACCTGATATGGGACTTCTGTGATGATTATCATCTCTTTTCCCGTTTTAGTTACCTCAATTTCGGCCTTACCGCGCATTACTACCCTACCTCGACCCGTTTCATAGGCGTCTTTAATACCTTCAACACCATAAATGATACCTCCAGTTGGGAAGTCGGGACCTTTTACCGCCTCCATTAGCTCAGAAATACTTACATCGCGATTATCGATATACATATTAATGGCGGCACAAACTTCTCTCAAATTGTGCGGTGCCATGTTGGTAGCCATACCTACTGCAATCCCAGAAGCGCCGTTAACCAATAGGTTTGGAATTTTACTGGGCATAACCGTTGGCTCTTGCAAGCTTTCGTCAAAATTCGGACGGAAATCAACCGTTTCTTTGTCGATGTCCGTAATCATCTCCTCAGCAATCTTTCTCATCCTTGCCTCGGTATAACGCATAGCAGCTGGCGGATCACCATCAATACTACCGAAGTTACCTTGTCCGTCTACAAACGGATAACGCACACTCCAGCTTTGCGCTAAACGCACCATTGCATCATAAACGGAAGAGTCACCGTGCGGGTGATACTTTCCCAAAACCTCACCCACAATACGAGCAGATTTTTTATACGGTCTATTTGAAGCAAGTCCTAAATCAACCATTCCATATAATACCCTGCGGTGCACAGGCTTCAAACCATCTCGCACATCTGGCAACGCACGTGACACAATAACCGACATCGAATAATCGATGTAGGCGGTTTTCATTTCATCTTCGATGTTAATGGGAATGATTCTTTCGTTGAACTCTTCAGGTAATTCGTTATTCTCTTCCATAGGTAAAAATCAAATATCCGCAATATACAACCAAGCCCTTGATTGACCTTGATTTGGGTGCGATTATTGCCCACATTTTTTAGACATTTCCCCACATAAAATAGGGCCTAAAAAAGCAAAAATACGCCACCCTTAAATGCACTGCTTAGGCGAATCAAATCAATACTGCCTAGGATATCATTTTTGCTGTAAACGAATGTTTAAATTCCATTAAAAAAGACAAAAAAAGAGCCGATTCTGCAAAGAATCGGCTCTTTTTAAACGAATTTAATCAATGATTATTTCCAATTTTTAACATGCTTGGTTTTCCCAGATTTCAAGTATTTAAACTTCCCAGATCCGTCTTTCTCTAGTAATTGAATTTTATCAAATCCTAAATCATTCAAACGATCTTTAAGCAACAACATATCGCCGGCAACCACAATTATCAACTTGTCAAGGTCCATATTTTTCTTTGCTAGGGCATTCAACTCCTCTTTAGTAATATTTTTAAGAATTTGAGATTGTTGTTGTGCATAATCCTTCGGAAGCTCCCTATTCAATATATTTGAGATATAACCCGCCTTTTGGAACATGCTTTCGTATTCAAGTGCTTCACTAGCCAAAAGGGCCTTCTTCGTAAAATCAAATTCCTCATCGGTCAATCCATTTTCTTTGAAGTCTTTCAGCATCCACAAGATTTCATTTATTGCACTATCAGTAGCTTCCGCCTTAACTCCTGCAGAAATGGTGTAAAAGCCAGGTAAATCTTTGTAATTAGCGCTAAAACCACCTCTAATGCCATAAGTCCATCCTTTGTCTTCACGGATTTTTAAATTCAAACGACTATTGAAATTTCCACCTAAAACAAAATTCATTATGTTGTTTTTATAGAAATCACCATTGTAATCATAAGGCGAAGATCTAAAACCAATTATTATATCACTTTGTTCGGCATCTACATACTCCACACCGAAAATTTGCGAAGTTTTAAAATCTGCCGCCATTTCAGGTTTGGCAATCACGGGTTTTTCACTATTGTTTGACCAAGATTCTAGAAAACGCAATGAATTTGAAATCTCAGTTTCAGACAATGAACCTACCATTATCGCATTTGCTAATGACGGATGGAAATATTTGTCGTAATAGTTTTGAACATCAGACATATTCACCTTAGCATATTCATCTGCACCCACAAATTTCCCAAGAGGAGATTCATTGAATTTAAGGCGATTCCAAACGTTCGATAATCCCTGAGATCTATTACTCAAGCCAGAACGGGCACTTTCAATGATTCTATTTTTGCCCTTTTTGAATTCCTTTTCATCCCAGCGGGGTTCAAACATCATTTCTTTTGCCAAAGCAATGGTTGCGTCTAATTTATCTTTCTCACAAGAAATGTAAACCGACATACCCGTTTTACTTGCATTGAATGAAATAGAAGCACCTAGTTTTTCCATTTCATTTTCTAACTGCTCCGGAGTTTTATTTTTGGTTCCATTACCAAGAGCCAAAGCCAACATTTCTGAGGTTCCCCATGGAATATCCTTTCCATTTTCGAACAACCTACCCCCTTCAAGATTAATTAAAGCCAATACGCGGGTCGTTTCGTCAAATCGTGTACCTAATACTCTAATTCCGTTGTTCAATTTGGTCTCAAAAGCATTGGGTATGGAAACGTTTTTGGGAGCCGAAGGTTCGGGTCGGATACTGCGATCAAAATTGTCTTTTACGACACGAAGTTCAAGTCCCTTGTATTCTAACTCCATTGCCGCACTTCCCTCATAGTTAGCATTAGGATTGAAACTCTGGTATTTTTCCGCTTTTTCTCCTTTTGGAACTTTGTATGGTTGAACATTTATAGCTGAAGAAAACTTTCCTTTGATATATTTCTTATAAACGCGCATGATATCTTCACGAGACACGTTTTTGTAACGCAATACATCATCGGGTAAATTATACATCATATTAGAGTCGTTTTTCAAATCTAAATACCAAAAATTACTCAAATAATTGGCTTTTGACGATGCCAATTCGAATCCGTTTGAATAAGAAGAAAGTATATTGTTTTTCGCACGCATCAAATCTTCATCACTGAAGTTTTTATATTCGAAAGAATCGATTATCACCTTCAAGCGATCTCTCATTTTATACATATCAGACCAAGGATATCCAACGAGAGTAAAGGAAATCTCCCCTGCTAATTCATGATTAATCGCACTTAAAGGATTATTACTTGCTTGAACTTGAAGGGCCAATTCATTATCGACAAAGTTTTTATAAAGAGGTGAACTTTGCGTACTTCCCATTAAATAGGTTAACATATCTAAAGCGGCTTCGTCTTCATGGAAAGCAGGAACCCCCACATACGTTATGTAAGTTAAAGGCAAGTAAGCATTCGGATCAGATACCGATTTTACTTTATCTTCTTTCAGCTGTATTGGACGGATACGCTTTTTCTTAACCGGCTTTCCAGGAGGAATTCCACCGAAATACTTCTGAGTCCATTTTACCACATCTTCTGTATTGACATCCCCAGAAACAATAATAGCCGCATTGTTAGGTCCATACCAACGCAAGAAAAAGTTGTGCAAATCGCTGCTGTCTGCGCGGTCCAAATCGTCTACAAAACCGATGGTAGACCAACTGTATGGATGATCAGAGGGATATAATTCCTGGTCTTTCACTTCCATTAAGAAACCATAAGGGGCATCGTAACGCTCGTCTTTTTCATTTTTTACTGTAGCGCGCTGATTTTCAAACTTCTTTTGTGTAAACCCTTCCAAGAAGAATCCCATCCTGTCGGCTTCCATCCATAAGGCCGTTTCTGTAAAATTACTCGGAAATGTTTCGATATAAACCGTTCTATCACGAGTAGTATTTCCGTTCACATCACCCCCATATTCTTTGATGATTTTAAAATGTTCTTCATCGGCAATATGCTTTGAACCTTGAAATAGCATATGTTCAAAGAAGTGTGCAAATCCTGACTTACCCGGTGTTTCTCTAGCCGAACCTACATGATAGGTTACATTTATATGGGCTACAGGATCTGAATGATCCTCGGAAACGATCAAGGTTAAGCCATTATTCAAAACATATTTTGAATACGGAATTACTAAAGAACCCGGCTTAGGGTCAACCTTTTCGATTAATGTCGCTTGCGAAAACACCGTAATCGCAGTAAAAAGCGACAAAACGCTCAATAGGGATTTTTTCATAAAGAAACAAAAATACGAAAATAGCGCGCATTCAATCTTAAAACTTAGACAATCAGACTATCTTTGGGGATAAAATATCATTTTAGTGTTATAAAACGAAGTAAAACAAACAAAAAACGACCTATTTGTGTCTATTATCTGAATGAATACCAAATTTATCAAATCGGCTATTTTTTTCCTCGGTATATTGGGGGTCTCTATTTACCAAATCAATGGAAACTCTTCGGGTGCTTCATCCCCTAAGACGGGCGCCCCTAATGAAAACTCGTGCAATTCATGTCACAGCGGCAGTTCATTAGTTACTTCTGGAACACAACACGCTCGAATTCAATTAAAGGGCAATTTCACAGGAAGTGGTTACATCCCCGACTCCACTTATACTTTAACCTTAACTTACGCAGAAACCGGTAAATCCACATTTGGTTTTCAAATGACGGCATTGTCCGATGGAAAAGCCGCAGGTACATTTACCGCATCTACCCGCACCGGAACGTTCTCATCTACCGTTAATGGAGCCACTCGTTATTACATCGAACATAACTCCACGGGATCATCAGGGATTGCTAAAGATTCTACCGCATGGACTTTTCAATGGAAAGCTCCCAGCAATAATGTAGGCAATATTACATTTTATGCCGCTTTGAATTCCACCAATGGTAACGGCTCTAACAACGGAGACGTTGTGTATAATAAAACATTTTCAATTAGTCCTTCCACCCTTCTACCCGAAGCTACAGCTTCGCTTAAATCAACCTTACCTTGCGCAGGAACTACTCTTGAATTTGAAGGAAAAGGGAGCAATAATTCCACATCCTATTCTTGGTCCTTCCCCACTGGAACGCCTACGAGTTCAAATCTACAAAATCCCAAAATTAATTACGCAAATGCAGGTGCTCACTTGGCCATTCTTACCGTAAAAAACAACAAGGGAAGCTCATTAAGCGATACGTTAAAATTCAATGTTTTAGATGCGGCAATTAAACCCAATTTGAATATTCGTACCGCCACAACCGTATTGTGTCAGGGCGATACACTTAATTTCAATATTGGCACGACGCAAAAGCACATTTATACTTGGAACAATGGTGTTACGGGTAGAAATAACCAAATCACTACCGTAGGATTTGTAGGGGTAACTGCATTGCGTGATAATGGTTGTAGTGTGAAATCAGATAGTGTCTTCGTACTTGTTGTTCCCAAGCCTAAATTCACAGTAAGCTACGGACTCACAACAGACAGTATCTGTATCAATGAAACTTTGCTCGTATTATTAAAAAACCAAGGATTGGCCGACTCTTATTCTCGTGTTTCAAATCAAGGACCGTTTTTCAAGGATTCTTTTTTGACTTATTCCATATCTAAGGGAAATAATTCATTTCAATTTTGGGCGAAAAACAAATCAGGCTGTGTGTCAAACCCAAGCCATACCAAGGTTTTTCATGGAGTAGATACACCATCAGCACCTTTAGTTAGAGCTTTATCGCGATTGAGCGATAAAATTTTATTTGATTGGAATCAAGTAACATATGCAAAGTCATACGAATACTCCATTAACGAAGGATTGACCTGGAAGAAGGTGGATAGCGCACTACTGAGAAAACAATGGATATTTCTTGATTCTGCCACACAACTAGTTGATTTCTGGATACGCGCAAAAACAGACAATTTCTGCACGTACTCTCATATTGGTAAAATACAAGCTCGCGGAGCAGGTTGTAATGAACCCATATGGAGTATTAGCGCTTCTAACTTAACAACTTGTTTGGATAGTTTAGTTGAATTGAAAATAAATGGACTAGACCAATTATCAGCATACTCTTTATTGTTAAATCAAGAAAGCTTAAAGGATAGTGTCTACCGAGAAATAATAAAAACAGATCGAAATTTCACAGTGAGCCTTTTAGATTCGCAGCAGTTGTTATGTGGCTCGTTCGAAAAAAGCATCTCTATTCAAGTAGAAAATCCAGAAAAGCCAAAAAACTCTTATTTCCCCCAACAAGAGATTTTGTTTTGTGATGCATTATTCGATGCGACAGAAGTTTCATTGATAATTACCAATTACAAAAAAGAAAATAAATACCACCTACTTGACGGAACAACCAAAATCACTTTGGATTCATTTAATTCCATCAATAAACAAGTAGGAAATTTTGTTTGGCGAATGACAAGTACCACACCCAATGGATGTGTGAGTTTAGAAGATACCTTACATATTTATGTTGATAATAGTGTAAATGCGAATTTTGACTCCCGTTGGTTGTCGGATTTAAACTATGAATTCGCTGCGCTAAATCAAGACACCACGGATTACGAACATACATGGCTCGATAGTGCAAGCGGCAAATTGCTTTCTATGGGAAATAGGGCTACCATTAGCGTTGACTATTCCGCTGTTGGAAATGTAGATGTTACCATAACGCATCAAATGCGATCTAAACGCTATATTGATATTTTCGGCGATAATAATTGTAATTTTGAACTCATCAAACCCATACAAATTCGTAATTTAAGCAATCATTCAACTGCTGTTAATAACGATCCAGTATTCTTCCCTAATCCATTAAATAGTTTGTCTGAATTGTTGTGTAATGGGTGTGAAGCATCCGATAATATTGAAATTTGGAGTATCGATGGCAAGCAAATTGGAACCTTTACTTTACAGGCCCTTCAAAACCAAACCGTATCCAACGGTATCTATCTCATACGGATTTCTAACCGCCCGAATGCGCCTATGCAGAAGTTGATTCTTGGGGAGTAATAAATCCTGTTTTGGACCCAAAATAAAAATGCCCCGAATAATTCCGGGGCATTTTTGATTTAAGACTGTTTCAAATAAAAATAACCTAGTTTAATAGTTTTTCAATTAAATAATGCCCAGTAATGCTATCGGGGCATTTTTTAATTCCATCACGTTCACCTTGATAAACCAAATTCCCCCCTTTGTCCCCTGCTTCGGGACCCAAATCGATAATCCAATCGGCACACTTCACCACATCTAAGTTATGTTCAATACAAACAATAGTATTTCCCTTACTAATCAAGGCATTGAAGGAGTTTAACAATTTTTGAATATCATAAAAATGCAGTCCAGTAGTGGGCTCATCGAAAATAAACATAACGCCTCCCTCTTTAAATGGGGAAGCTTTGCTCAAATAAAATGCAAGTTTAACTCTTTGGGCTTCACCTCCACTCAAGGTGTTACTTCCTTGTCCGAGCTTTACATAACCTAAACCTACATCTTGTAAGGGTTTTAATTTTTCGGCTATCGACTTCTCCTCATCAAAAAACACAATGGCTTCATCTACTGTCATTTCAAGCACATCAAAGATGTTTTTCTCTTTGTGTTGCGCTTCTAATACCTCTTTTTTAAACCGCTTTCCGTTACAAACTTCGCAGGGCAATTTGATATCTGCCATGAATTGCATTTCAATAACCGTTTCTCCTTCCCCTTGACAATTATCGCATCGACCACCATCTACGTTGAATGAAAAATGCGAAGGTTTATACCCCATGCGCTTTGAAACGCTTGTTTTTGAGTATAAATCGCGAATTTCATCATAGGCTTTAATATACGTAACTGGATTGCTTCTGGAACTTTTCCCAATAGGATTCTGATCTACAAACTCTACTGATTTAAGCAGATGTAAATCGCCTGCAATACTTTTATAAGAGCCTGGTAGCTGAGAAGTAAACTGTCCAAAATGTCGAGATAATGCCGGAAAAAGAACCTGTTTAATCAATGTGGTTTTCCCAGAACCCGAAACGCCTGTTACACAAGTTAATGTTTCCAAAGGTATTCGAACACTCACATTTTTCAAATTATGCGCTGTGGCCCCCTCTAGAGTTATAAAATGATTCGTTATTCTTTGTTTAAGAGGTGAAATTTGCTCTCTATTGGTAAGAAAAGCCGCTGTTAAACTATTATCATCTCTTAAAAGCGATTGAAAATCACCCGCAAATACCAGTTCACCGCCTAAACTACCCGCTTTCGGACCGATATCAATTATATATTCCGATTGGCGCATTATTTCTTCGTCGTGTTCCACTACAATTACCGTATTGCCTTCATTTTGCAGATTTTTTAGAACCTCAATTAATCGATCGGTATCGCGACTGTGCAGTCCTATACTAGGTTCATCTAGTATATACATGGATCCGGTTAAATTAGAGCCTAGGTTAGTTGCAAGATTGATACGCTGACTTTCTCCACCACTTAACGAATTACTCAAACGGTTCAAATTCAAATAACCGAGTCCCACATTCGATAAATAATGAAGTCTTCTCGTAATTTCATCTAAAATTCGCTTAGAAATTTCTTCATCGACTTCATTCAACTTCAAATTGGAAAAATAATGATGCGCTTGTTCTACGCTCATTAATAATACATCTTGTATACTGGTATACTTTGGAATGTCGTTATCTAGGGTATGCACCAATTTTACATAAGACGCATCCAAGCGAAGTCGTGTTCCTTTACAATCAGGACAAACGGTTTTTCCACGATATCGTGCTGCGAGTACACGGTATTGTATCTTGTAATTGTTATCCTCTAAATGTTTAAAAAAGTCGCGAATCCCTAAAATGTCTTTTCTTCCCTCCCAAAGCAATTTTTGTTCATCTTTGCTTAATTGACTGTATGCCCGATGCACAGGGAAACTAATTTTAGCCGCTTTTTGAATGAAATGATTTTTCCAATCGCTCATAATCTCGCCTTTCCATGGAGCAACACAACCTTCATAAACACTTAGCGTTTTGTCGGGTATGACTAAATTTTCATCAATTCCCAAAACCGAACCAAATCCTTCACATTTTTTACATGCCCCATAAGGATTATTAAAGCTTAAAAAATCTTTTGAGGGAATTTCAAATTCCATCCCATCCAATTCAAATCGATTATTGAAAGCATGGGCTATTTTATCGGTATAGTCAAAAATGGTACAATCCCCTTCTCCTTCCCAAAAGGCGGTTTCAATACTATCATATAAGCGATTTTTGTATTCATCAGAACTTGGATCTGACTTAAGTCGATCAACAATTACAAAATCACCTATACTTAATGGTTTGGTTTCAGTAATGGCATCTTCAATTTTGACCATTACATTATCAATAAAAACACGATTAAATCCTTTAGAGAGCAATACTTCTAAAGTAGAAACATCGGTGTGTTTTATAGGATACATTACCAGTAGCATATGACTTTCTGGCAATGTAACACATGTATTAAACACATCGGTAACAGAATCGCGGTTCACTTCTTTTCCGGAAATTGGAGAAATTGTATGTCCGATTCTAGCGAATAACAACTTCAAATAATCGTAAATCTCAGTTGATGTAGATACGGTACTTCGGGGATTTTGCGTATTAACCTTTTGTTCAATTGCAATTGCAGGACAGAGTCCATCTATTGTATCGACCGCTGGTTTTTTCATCCTGCCCATAAATTGACGGGCATAGGCACTTAAACTCTCCACATACCTTCTTTGCCCTTCGGCAAATAAAGTATCAAATATCAAGGAAGACTTCCCTGAACCAGAAACACCGGTTACTACGGTAAATGAATTTTGAGGTATTGTAACACTAATCCCTTTTAGATTGTGTTGTTGGGCATTTTTAATTCGGATTTCCGATTCTTTGGACATATGTAAATACTAAAACGCTGTTTAATTGCTATTTTGAGATGGAATCACTATCGAATGGTGTCTTTCGATATAGAAGCCCCGGCACAAATTCCTACTCCACCATTTATATTGTTGTAAATCGCACTTGGGTCCGAAAACACACCGCCTTCAAGTGAATAATCCTCTAATGATTTGAAATATTTAAAATACTCTGGACTTAGGCTTTTCACAACCACCAAATACTTGAAGGGTGACCCAAAATTGCTACCAAAAGGGGTAGAAAATTTCAATTGCTTTGACTGTCCGTTGAAGCCGGCATCTTCTAAAATGAGGGCTCCTTCCGGATTGAATATCGGATCTGCAGCAATTTCTGGATTTTCAGGGATTACGGGCATTACTTCCCAAGCAGGCCCCAAATCTTCAAATCGGAAGAGTGCTATTTCATAAAAATTACGTTCATTTGGATCATCGTTTATTAAAAATGAAATGGTCCCCGTTGGAAAGCCTGTTGAATCTGTTCCTGTATTGTCCTGCCAAGTGGCGTCTGTCGATTTAAATACACTAGGAATCATAAATGACGAGGTGGCCGTAGGATATTTTGGATGTGACACATTTAATCTGTAAAATTTATTCGGTTGGGGAATAAAATCAGAAACGTATTTCCCTCCGTATAGGAAGGTATATTTCAATTCCGTAATATTCGCATTCTCATCAACGATGGAAACTTTAGCGTCTTCAATTTTCAGTTCCGCACTTGAATCTACCAATGACAATGTTTTCCCTACATGAACTTTGAGAACTTCATCGTTATTCGCCAATAAATTGACAACCATTTTTTCAGTAAAATCAATACCGTCGGTGGGCAATTCTTGCTCACATGAAAACAAAGCCAAAGCGGCGCCTAGATAAAGTATTTTCTTCAAAATTCGATTCTGTAAAAAGCAGATGGAACAAATGTAAAATAAGACGTGCCGATCAATTTCATATTTCCCAAATCATCAAATTGAAATTCAGCATTTACCGGATTATTAACCCCCATTAAGTTATAAATGTGAATTCCGTAAAACTCACGGGTTTCAAAATGTTCTTCGGGTTTGATCTCTTTTGTAAATCCAACATCAATTCTTTGATATGTAGGCAAGCGATAATTATTAACCTTTGAAAAATCATAAACCAAACGATTATCTACGGTAAAATACCTACCCGTAGGAACGGTTACAGGATTTCCGGACATGATCACAGCATTTAAATTGAAATTAATTGTGGGACTGGGCTGAAACACCAATTGAAAGGCAAATTTATGGGGCCTGTCCCATCTAAATGGATATGCAATTCCACCATTTACATCTTCGAACAACCTATTTGTCCTGCTGTATGTGTAAGAAGAAATCATATTTAATCGCCCTGACCTTTTGGAGATTAAGAATTCAATACCACTGGCATTTCCGGTACCTTGAGAAATCATTTGCTCCCAATAATTTCTGGAAAGCTTTTCATCTCGACTTTCCTGAATATACATTAAACCCGTAAAGTACTTGTAATATCCTTCTATGGAGAATTCAAAGCCTCCGGCAAGTGGCTGTATATAGGCTGCGGAGAATTGACTGGTTTGTTGTGGTTTTAGGTTTCCGCTTGTTGGAAACCAAACATCTTGAGGTAAAATACCTGTTACGCTTGACAATTGATGAATTCCTTGGTTGTTCATGGAAAGTCCTAGTTGGAATCTTCTGTTTCCATGCAACCGTTGATTTAGGGTAATTCTTGGTTCTATTCTTAGGAAATTGTTGTCTCTTCCAAAATAGGACCATAACCTTGCTCCAATATTGATGCTTAAGTAGTTATCTGAATGAAAATCAAACTCACCATAGGTTGACCACTCGGATGGAAATTGATTGTTAACGGCTCCGTATAAATTTTCAGCCTGTGTATTTGAGTTAAGAATTTCCCTCAACACCAATTCACCGGGTTTCATATTATGGGTAACCCAATGTGTTCCGTATCTTAACTTTGTTTTGGTTCCATACAAATATTCTAAATCAACAGAAGCGTTTAAATCTGTGATGCTGTTGTTTTCTTCAAAGAAGAATTCACCCGTCTGTTTGACTCCATTGTTAAATGATGCAGTTCCAAATGTTTCATGCCTACGGTATTTATATCGCGAAATACCAATAGAGGCATGCATGAAGTGTCTTTTATTAATCTCTTTAAAGTAATTCACTCCTGAGAGTGTATTTTGCCATTGCCAACCTAAACCAATATTGAGGTCTACTGAGCGCCCTAGCGAATCAGAAATAGATGTCTCAAAATTTACCCCATACTTATCTCTTCCGTTATAAAACCAAAAATTCCAATGTTCAAATCGGCTCTTTTTATAATTGACTTTAAGGTTCACATCATGAATATTGCCAATAAGTGCTTCGTTCAATTCGGGCGCTAATGAAGTTAACATTAAATCGAGGTAAGACCTTCTGTAGCCTAAAGAGGCTGTTAATTTACCCTGTTTGTCTAATGGACCATTTAACGCAATACTTGCGGTGGCTAAATCCATATTGATCGATCCTTTCCATTTTTCAGCGTTTCCTCCGTTTGTGACAATATCGAGTACTCCTCCCCCTGCTCGATTTCCAAAACGTGCCGGAGAAACACCTCTGTATAACTCGGCACTTTGGATTATATCTGGATTGTAGTTAGACAATAATCCCCAAACATGCCCGTTTCCATACAAAGGAAGGCCATTCATTAGCATTAAGTTTTGATCGGAATTACTGCCTCTAATATACAGTGAGGACAAGCCTTCGATTCCCCCCATTACACCTGGTAAAAACTGAAATATCTTGAGTGGGTCGGAAATCCCAAATAAAGATTTGTATTGTTGAACTTGCCTTGGTAAAACCTTATAGAACGCTGTTTTACTCGTGAACAGGGCGGCGAGTTCAGCTGAGGAATCTACTTCATCGAAATCGACGGGCTTGAGGAATACGTTATTCAATACCACACCTTTTACATCGACAATTACTTTGTGAGCCTTATATCCGGGTGCTGCATACCATAACTCTCGCTGTCCGTTCCGGGTGAGAAGTTGATAATAGCCTTCGCTGTTACTTTCCGTATAAAGATTAGTTTGTTTGTCTATAATTACTGCAGAAGGTATGTTTTCTAAAGTAGCTTCATCGAAAATCCAACCTGTAACTGCTTGATTTTGCGCCATTACATTTTGCATCCCTAAGCATAAGAAAATTAGAAAAAGGCGCACGTGCATAGGATTCAAAAATAAAGAAATTGAATAAGCATTAAAAACATTGAATTATAAATAACACGGAAATTCGACATATCGATTAAAAATCCATTCGCATCTCAATAAATTGAGCTTCACAACTACTGTTTTTCTCTAGAATTTGAGGTTTATGAATTCGTATTTTAACAAAATTCACATCCAAATGGGTGTAACGTTGTGAAATCTGCTTCAGAAAAACTTCCCCAAAGGACTCTAAAAGCCGATATGAATTTACCGATAGTTTTTTTATCAGTCGATGAATTTCGGCATAATCGATGGTACTGTTCAAATCATCATGAACCTGAGATGCACTATATTCAATTTCTACATCGATTAGCACCTCGGTTTTAACTTTAATTTCCTCTTGGTACCATCCGATGGGAAGGAAAATGTGATATTTTTGGACACTTACAAGGATTAACATACTGTTCATTAAAAAAACATGTAGAACAAAATCACTTTATTACATTTGTAACGAATACATGGAACGTTCAAAGTTAGAGGAATTATGGCAATCTCATTCAAGTCGCGATACTTTTCACGGTTGTGACTTTTATGGGATTGACGATTTATTAACACAAGAGCATATTCAAATTAGAGAATCCGTTAGGAATTGGGTTAAAAAACGCCTAACTCCTATCATAAACGAATGCGCACAAGAATGCTACTTCCCCAAGGAATTAATCCCAGAAATGGGTAATTTAGGATTGTTTGGACCTCATGTGCCCTTAGAATTTGGTGGATCGGGTGCTGACTACCTTACATACGGATTAATGATGCAAGAAGTCGAGCGTGGAGACAGCGGTATTCGCAGTACGGCTAGCGTTCAAGGTTCGTTGGTAATGCATCCTATTTATTTGTTTGGTTCAGATGAACAGAAGAAAAAGTATTTGCCCAAATTAGCGAGTGGAGAATGGCTGGGTGCTTTTGGATTGACCGAACCCGATCACGGGAGCAACCCAAATGGCATGTTGACTCATTTTTCAGATGAAGGGGATTTTGTTATATTAAATGGGTCCAAAACGTGGATCAGCAATGCCCCTTTTGCTGATATAGCGATTGTTTGGGCTAAAAACCCTCAAGGAAAAGTTCAAGGCATAATAGTTGAAAGGGGCATGGAAGGATTCAGCACCCCTGAAATACATAATAAATGGAGTTTGCGTGCAAGTGCAACCGGGGAATTGGTGTTTAGAGACGTGAAAGTTCCTAAAGCCAATATCCTTCCTGGTGTTGTGGGATTAAAAGGTCCTTTAAGTTGCTTGAATTCTGCACGATATGGAATTTGTTGGGGCGTAATTGGAGCGGCCATGGATTGTTTTGAAACAGCAAAGAAATATGCTTTGGAACGAATACAATTTGGCAGACCTATTGCATCTTTCCAATTACAACAAAAAAAGCTGAGCGAAGCTCTTACTGAGATCACAAAAGCACAACTACTCTCATGGAGATTGGGTGTATTAATGAACGAGGGCAAAGCCACACCTGCACAAATATCAATGGCAAAAAGAAACAATGTTGAAATGGCATTGCAAGTTGCTCGTGAATGTCGCCAAATTTTAGGAGGAAATGGCATTTCCGGCGATTATTCGATTATGAGACATATGGCAAATTTAGAATCGGTAATTACCTATGAAGGTACGCACGATATACATTTGCTCATTTTAGGAATGGAAATAACAGGAATTAACGCATTTGAATAAAATATGTACAAAATAAAATTTGGAACCGACGGCTGGAGAGATATTATCGCCGAAAACTTCACTACAGAAAATGTAAGACGTGTTGCTTATGCAAGTGCTGAATGGCTGAATAGCAGCGAATTACCAAAGAAAATCGTCTTGGGACACGACTGCAGATTTGCTGGAAATATGTTTGCTCGTGAAGCTGCAACCGTTTTTGCCGCACATGGTATTGATGTCGTAATGTCGAAGGAATTTGTATCTACGCCTATGATTTCGTTGGCGGCAAAACGCCTAAATGTGGGCCTAGGCATCATAATAACGGCCTCGCACAACCCTCCCTCCTACAACGGCTTCAAAATCAAAGCCGCTTATGGAGGTCCTGCAACTCCAAGCACGGTAGAAGAAATTGAGAATTTAATTCCAGATTTGGCTATCACTCCTGAATACGATTTTGATCATTTTGTAACCAGTGGTCGCATTAGTTTTGCCGATTTTGAATTCATGTATTTAGAACACTGCAAGAATTCATTTGACATGAATGTTTTACAAGGAGTTGGGAAAAACTTGGTATACGACGCCATGTACGGTGCCGGACGAAATGTGATTCCCGCTTTATTTCCAGATGCAACCGTTTTACACGGTGATAATAACCCTGGTTTTGAAGGCAGAGCTCCCGAACCCATACTTAAAAACTTGCCAGAAATGGCTGAATTGATTCCTACTTCTGAAGATTATAAATTTGGCTTAGCTACAGATGGAGATGCCGATCGCATTGGCTTTTTTGACGAGAAAGGTCGTTTTGTAGATTCACATCATTTGATATTGCTACTTATCGAATACCTAACAGATTATAAAGGTTACACTGGAAAAGTCGTAAAAAGCTTTTCTGTAACAGACAAAGTATCTAAACTATGTGAGCTTAAAGGATTGGAAACCATTACTACCAAGATTGGATTCAAATACATTTGTGAATACATGGTTACAGACGATGTACTTATAGGTGCTGAGGAAAGCGGTGGTATCGCAATAAAAGGACATATCCCTGAAAGGGATGGCATTTGGATGGGATTGGTGTTAATGGAATATGCTGCAAAAACCGGAAAAACCATTTCTCAATTAATAGATGCGGTTTATGAAAAAGTGGGATCATTTGCTGTTGAACGTTACGACCTTCACTTAAACAATGAATCTAAGAAAGATATCATAAATAAATGTCAGGAAAATAGTTACAATTCATTTGGGAGCTATAAAATTATTAGAACAGAAAGCGTTGATGGATTTAAATTCCATCTCGAAGATGGCTCTTGGGTAATGATTCGTCCTTCAGGTACGGAACCCGTATTGAGAGTATATGCAGAATCAAAGAATAGCGAAAGCGCCTTTGATATCTTGAATGCTACCAAAAAGGAAATACTAAATGACTGAAGCGCTCAAGGTTGATATCCGTAAAATAATCGGATCAAAGAATCCAAGCCTATTAAAAAAAATACCCAATTTTCTATTAAAATGGGTTGAAAAATTCATCCATCAAGACGAGATAAACTACATCTTATCTGAAGGAAAAGGCCAAGTAGGGTCGGAATTTATCAATACGGTTTTTCGAATCAATCAAGTAACGCTAAATTCGAACCATATTGATCGAATTCCATTAACGGGTGGTTGTATCATAGCGGCAAACCACCCATTGGGAGGCGTAGACGGAATGGCACTAATGGCAGAGGTGGCTAAAAGAAGGTCCGATTATCTGTTTTTGGCCAACGATATATTGCTCAACATTACACCCCTTAAAGATTCATTTTTACCCGTTAATCGAGTAGGTTCGACTGATAGAAAAAGCTTAGCATTGATTAGTGAAGCCTATGCATCTGGAAAAGCCATTATTATTTTCCCCTCTGGATTTGTATCTCGTAAAATTGATGGCTGGGTGCAAGACTTACCTTGGCAAAAAAGCGTAATTCAAAAAGCCAAAGAGCACAAATTACCCATCATTCCAACCTACATTGATGGTCAAAATTCCAAGAGATTTTACCGAATATCCAAGTTTCGAAAGATTTTTGGCATTAAAGTCAACTTTGAAATGTTCACTCTTCCAGACGAGATGTTCAAACAAAAGGGCAAAACCATTACAATGACATTTGGCCATCCAATAGAACCAGAAAAGCTTAATCGCAAAAAACCAATTGAAATGGCTGCTGATTTGAGGGATTTGGTATACCAACTCCAAACCAACACTGAAGCTACAATATCATAAGATTATCGTAATTTGCGCTAATTTTATGCAAGATTTGATTAGCCCAGTTAAAAGAGAAATATTACTTTCAGAGTTAAGCGAGGAAATCTTTATTCGTAAAACAAACAAAGGCGATAATGAAATTTATATTTTCAGAGGGATAAATAAACCCAATTTAATGAATGAGGTTGCTCGATTACGAGAAGTTTCATTCAGATCTGCAGGTGGAGGCACAGGGAAATCTTCTGACCAAGATTTGTATGATTTAAAAGCCAATGGCTACCAGCAATTGATCGTTTGGAATCCGGTGGATCAAGCCATTGTAGGTGGATATCGATTTGTATTTTGCCGTGACACAGTTAACTCAAATCAAGAGTATGATTTATCTACTACTGAAATTTTACATTTTTCAGAAACGATAAAGAAACACTACTTCCCCTATACCATTGAGTTAGGCCGGAGCTTTGTTCAACCTGATTACCAACCCTCTCAAGGAAGTAGAAATGGTATTTTTTCTTTGGATAATTTATGGGATGGCTTGGGTGCCCTTATAGTGGATAATCCAGAAATGAAATACTTTTTTGGCAAAATCACCATGTATCCGAGCTTTAATGCAGAAGCTCGAAATTTGATTTTAGACTTTATGGAAATCTTCTTTCCCGATAAAGAAGCGCTGGTAAAACCGGTGAGTCCTATTGAAAGGAGACCTCTAGATGTGGAATTTCACAACCAAATAAAAGATTTACCTTACAAACAAGCATATAACCATCTATCTAAATTGGTTCGAAATCTTGGAGAGAATATCCCTCCCCTATTTAACAGTTATATGAGCCTGAGTCCAACGATGAAAACATTTGGAACCAGTGTAAATTCACATTTCGGAGGCGTTGAAGAAACGGGAATTATGGTTACCATAGATGATATATATACTGAAAAAAAGGAACGGCATGTTCAGTCATACATAGACCAAAAAAACAAGACCTAAACCATACTGCTTAGTTCTGTATATTCGAGTATTTCATTCGGTCTTCTCCGATTGTCAATTGCCTCCTTCCAAGTATATCGTTTGTGTAAATTGTTGACTTCCTTGGGAAATTCGCACCACATATATACCTGTACTTAATCCATTAAAGGGTAAAACATTCACATTCGACTGACCTTTGTATACGACACGCCCAGTAGTTTCAAATATCTGGTAATCAATCGGAAATTGACTATTAAAACAACCCTTAACAACCATCTCATTTGCCCTACCAAAAACCAAGGGCGTTTCAACTTTGTGAACGCGCGTTCTTAATGCATTTAACGAAGCCAAAACAGCGGCATAAGCGTCAATTTTACCGGCTCCATATTGGAAGTTAGACTTATTTCCAGTATACACATCTTGTTGTGCTGTATTTCTAATGATGTCATATAATTCCGCCGCCGTAAGCTTCCCTTCTGAAGCTTCTAACATTAAAGCCACAACGCCTGCCGCATGAGGTGCTGCCATTGACGTACCACTTAATAGAACCCAATAAACATCATCGTTAACCCATTTGTCTTTATGAACAATATAAGGATTCAACCAACCAGGTACGGCATCTTTATGATAGGCATTGGCGATAAATTGACCTGGTGCAGATATGTCGGGATTCAATCGACCATCGATAGTGGGACCCCACGACGAAAATCCAGATATTTGACCTTCATCTATTGCGCTATCTGATTGAAACTTATTTTGAAAATTCAACCAATTAACACGGTTATTATAAGAACCAACCGACAAAATTGCAGAGGAAGTTCCCCCGTTTTCAACAAGTGTGCTCACCGCATCGCCATTTACCCAATGTGAAGGTTTATAAGATCTGATATAATTCCTAAAAGTTCCGGCTGTCCATTCGTATGTGCGTCCGGAATTCCACCCGTGCACCTCACCACTCCCTTTGAAGTTAATCTTAATGAAACGTTTATTCGAATTCGCTTGCACCATCATCAACACATTAGACTTTCCATTAAAGGCATAAGTTTTCGTTCCCGACAAAAGAACATCTAATGTATCGCCAAAACTCGATAAAGACAACTTCAACAAGGTATCTTTGGCGAAATCATAAAATGGTGTTTCAACTAAAATCCTATCCAATGAATCAATCAAAACTATTTGATAGTGCAAATCGCTATTCTTTTCTGCCCAAAAATCACAATACACATTTTCATTTGGGTAATAATCACGACTTCTATCCATAGCTAAGGTCGATGCGGAATCTCCATTGAGAGCTAACTTTACATGCATATCGTGTTGCGCACTGTTCCCATTTGCCCCAACTAACGCACGCCCTTGAGGCTTATTTGTATTGGGATTCGGTGTATTAATTAAATCTTCTAAAGCCAGATCAAAAATTGAAGTGCCATCATGGGGACCCGTATGCATACCCCAAGAAAGGTTACATACCGCCGGTTTGTTTAACGAGTCTGCATATCTAAATACATAGTCAAAACCGTCTATTATTGCATTATTGGCCACAATATAATCACCGAGCGCACTGCCACCTATACTGTCATTTTGATATTTAATACCTACAAAAACTAAGTCACTTTCAGGTGCCACACCTGCGTATTTCAATTCTGGGGATTTAAAACCTGATCCCCCAGCAATACCCGCTACGTGGGTGCCATGAGATCCGTCAGTATCAATGGCGGCTAGGATTTCAGCTTCGCTATTTTTCAAAATCCCATAATTGTAGGGTGCAGGTCCCATAAGATTTTTGTATTTCTGCTGCCAAAAACGTTTCACTCTATATTGAGAACCGTCTTCATTAAAAAATGTAGGATGGGTAGTTTGAAATCCTACGTCTACAATCCCCAATACAACATTCATTCCTTTGAAAGGGGGCATTTTAATACTTTGTGCTTGGGGTACTTTGGATTTCAACAATGCTTTATCATCAAGTGGCCTTGGTGAATTAAATCGCGTAGATGCTTCTAAATATATAATTTCATCGCTATTTAACAATGTAAAAATATCGCCTGGACTTACTTCAATAGTAAAAACTCTTTGAAAAATACTATAATTCGCATTACAGCTTTGTAATTGTTGCTCCACTAGAGATCGGGATCCTTTAAATGCTCCCATAATCGCTATTTTACCTTCCTCAGTGCGATAAAAAAACGGCCTAGCAGAAGGTTCGGCCCATAATTTCAGAGTAGCACCGGCTTTCGGGTGAGACTTGAGCGAATGAAAATTGGGCACTATTGATCTATTCTGTGCTATTAACCATATAGGCAACATCAGCACTAGGATTAGCCAGTTTCTTAACATGAGTCCAAATGTAAGACTTGTAATTATTTTTTGTTCATTGAATATGAGTTATGACCTTATTTTTGCAAAATGAACTTAGATTGGCTCGAACGCACGGAACTGTTAATAGGAAAAGAACAGCTTGTGAAATTATCGCAATCAAATGTACTAATTGTTGGCTTAGGGGGAGTTGGCAGCTTTGCTGCGGAGTTTATTTGTAGGGCCGGAATTGGAAAAATGACCATAATCGATGGCGACATAGTTGATCCAACTAATAAAAACAGACAACTACCAGCGCTCAACAGCACGATTGGATTATCAAAAGCTTCTGTTATGGCAAATCGTTTTTTAGATATCAATCCTGATTTGAACCTCCGTGTCATTGATAAATTTCAACAACCAGAAGACAATATCAACCTTATTAAGGGGGAGTCTTTTGATTATGTAATGGATTGTATTGATTCGGTTTCCCCAAAGATTTATCTAATAAAAACGTGTTTTGATATGAAACAACGATTTATCAGTTCAATGGGTGCAGGAGGTAAACTAGACGCTTCCACCGTGAAAGTCGGAGATATTTCTAAATCTTATAATTGTCCATTTGCGCGTACAATCAGAAAAAGGCTTAAAAAGCACAATATTAGAAAAGGCTTCAAAGTGGTGTTCAATCATGGAGAATTATTGAAAGACAGTATGAAACTAACAGATGGCAGTAATTACAAAAAATCGTTCTATGGCACGATTTCTTATATGCCGGCTTTGTTTGGTTTAAGAATGGCGGCCGAAGTGATTCAAGATTTAACGGAAATGTAATTTTTTATTGCTTATTTCTACTTTCAATGGCGAATTCCTTTATTTTCGCCATATGAAATTTAACAAATGGTTATTGATGGCAGCAGCGGGCGTGTTTTTTATCACGTCATGTGAAAAAGACGATCCAGATAATGTTAACGAAGTTGACATATCAGGCAAAAACAATCAAGAGGTTATGATGATTCAGCCTTGGGCTTTTTATGGGTATTCACAAACAATGAATAACAACACGGTAGACGCTATGGATGCCTGTCAAAAAGATGATATTTTTGTGTTTAAGGCAAATGATATTTGTGACGTGAGAACTAGTGCCGTTAAATGTTATGACGGAGAACCTGATACCTATGAAACAGGATGGTCTATGCCCTCTGCCACTGGTGATATTGTTAACTTTTTTGGGTTTGATTTCAAACTAAAAACAAAAACCAACACATCTGTAGTACTAGAACGTGAATGGGAAAACCGGACCGGTGAGTGGGTTTATGAGAAACTTGAATTAAGAGCTGCTAAATAAGTTCTTTTAGATAATCAGAAGCTTGTTTGTAATCAGGCTTTATTTCCAAAGCTGCTTGATAATCTGATCGAGCAGCTTTTTTGTTTCCCTTTTGCTCTAAGGCATAACCTCGCAGCGTAAACGCTTTGAAATTCTCTGGCTCTAAATCAATAATCTTACTACATAAGTCAATCACCGCGTCATGATTATCGAACATGGCCTGAATAACCGCCAAATTGTAATGAGCAAATACATGGGAAGGATTGATTTTGATTACGCGATTGTATAAAATTTCCGCATCTGCGTACTTGCTTTTTTGTTGTTGAATGTAGGCCTTTGCATATAAAGCTTCGGCACTAAACTCGTCGATAACCAGGGCTTTATCGACATATTGCGATGCTATTTCAATGTCTTTTTCCAACAAGAACATCGCTTTTTGCATCGTTGCATCGTAATTATTGGGATCTTCAATTAAAACTTTATCTAAAATCGCTAATGCCTTAATCGTATCGCGCTGTTCTTTATATGACACAACGCGCAAGAGTTGCGCTTTTGTTCCAAAGTCAGGATTATTAGCGAGTGAGATTAAAATAGGTTCGCATAAATCATATTGCTGCCTTGCCAAAAGCAATTTGGCATACAAATATTGAGCCTCCGCATAGTCAGGCTTAATCTGAATGGCTGTTTTGAGTTGTTTTGACGCCTCTTCAAAATTGGCACTGTCTTTTTCAAGAAATGTTTCAGCCAGACGGTATCTATAAAGTGGATTTTTAGGTTCTAAAGATAAAGCTGTATTGAAGTCCAAAATGGCTTTCTCATAGTTCTTCTGGAAGTAGAAAGCGTTAGCACGTAAATAATAGTTCTCTGCTACGAACGGACTTTTTCTAATTTTTTGGGAAACACTGCGAATATCTTCATTAAAAGAAGTGTCGGTATCGCTTATGATTAGCGCTCCTTCTGGGTAGTTTTGATTGCAATTAACGAGGAGAAGCGCGACACTGAGAAAAATAAGTGTTTGTCGGCGCATGGTGCTCGGGACGGGAATCGAACCCGTACTCACATTACTGTGAACAGGATTTTAAGTCCTGCGCGTCTACCTATTCCGCCACCCGAGCTGAAAGGACTGCAAAAATACAATAAAAAATGATTTTTACATTAATTCTTTCAAAGATTTTTCAATTATGTCGCATGCCTCGTGAATTTGTTCTTCATTTATGACTAACGGAGGTGCAAAACGAATGATATGTTCATGAGTCTGTTTGGCCAATAATCCATTGTCTCTCATTTTGATACACACATCCCAAGCCTTTATGCCATTTCCAAAAGGTTCAATTTTAATCGCATTTAACAACCCTTTGCCTCGAACCAAGGATACCATAGGCAAATCAAGTTGCAACATCCTATTCCGGAATATTTCACCCAATTTCTCAGCATTTTCTGCCAATTTCTCATCTGTTACCACTTTTAACGCGGCCATAGCAACAGCACATGCGAGAGGATTTCCCCCAAAAGTACTTCCGTGTTGACCGGGCTTAAGTGTTAACATAACCTCATCATTACCTAATACACAACTCACCGGAAATACACCTCCGCCTAATGCTTTACCTAAGATCAATAAATCGGGCTTCACATTCTCGTGATCGCAACAAACTAATTTTCCTGTCCGAGCAATACCCGTTTGCACCTCATCGGCAATGAATAACACATTATATTGGGTACACAAATTCCGCACGGCTTTTAAATAGCCTTCATCAGGAACAACTACCCCGGCTTCCCCCTGAATAGGTTCAACCATAAATGCGCAAATATTAGGATTGGATTTCAATGCTGCTTCAAGCGCTTCAACGTCGTTATAGGGTATATTTGAAAAATTAGGCACATAGGGTCCAAAATTACCATAACTATCTTCGTCATCAGACGTGCTTATGGCGGCAATCGTACGTCCCCAAAAATTCCCTTCAGCAAATAAAACATGAGCTTGGTTTTGAGGTATTCCTTTCACTTCATAACCCCATTTTCTAGCCAACTTAATTGCCGTTTCACCTCCCTCTACTCCTGTATTCATCGGAAGTACACGATCATATCCAAAAAGCTTGGTTATAAACTCTTCGTACTCGCCTAAAATATTGTTATAAAAAGCCCTACTCGTAAGTGTTAAAACTTCAGATTGTTGATGTAAAGCTTGGATGATTTTTGGATGGCAATGTCCTTGATTTACCGCAGAATAAGCCGATAAAAAATCAAGATACTGCTTGCCATCAACATCCCAAACATGAACGCCTTTACCTCTGGCAATTACTACAGGTAATGGATGGTAATTATGGGCTCCGTATTGATCTTCTAGGTCGATGTGATAATTTGCTTTACTCATTATGCGAAAGTACAATCTTTTAAAATAATGTGCCCAACAAATGGTCTTGAATCTGCTAGAAATAATAAGTTATTCCTATATTTGAGTGATGTGGCGACTTTACTCCAAGCAACTTATGTGTTTCCTGTTCATAGGGTGTTTATCTACCGCATTTGCTTCCGCCAATAATAATGATCCCAAATATAAAGCTCTCACAAAAGGTCGAATTGAATGGTTAATCCCTGAAAAATTCAATGCTGAAACCTCTATCATAAAGGTATCTTTAGATATTTCTGAAAGGTCACTTGATGAACTCGAAAGAAACCTCATTTATAAAACAAGTGATAGAATACATCTGATTGTTTTTGAAAACTACCAAGACTATCAACAGTATTTCACCGACAAATCAGACCTCAGATACTTATACAACCCCTATTTCGAAACCAACATACTTGGCTCAGTATACCATCCTATTTTATTAACGGGAAATAATATTGATATAGAATATCAAATCAGAAGAGCTACTGCAAGGCAATTCTTAAATGAGTTTTTACTTGGATTTACATATAGAGATAGATTTACAGACCCTATTTATCAAAATACACCTTCGTGGCTGGTAAATGGCTTTGTTGAATATTTTGCGGGCGGCATAAGTAGAGAAGACTTCTTACAGTTTAAAGCCCAGTCGAAAAACCATGCATTCCGAAATCTAAACTTTATTGATCCGCAAAATCAGATTTTATTCGGCAAAGTGCTTTGGTATTTTTTCGAAAAGGAAAAAGGCCGAAATTTAAATAGTGTATTTTGGACATTGATAAAGTTTGCAGAGAATTTTGAAAACTCTTTCCTTTATCACTTCAATGTGCCTTTCAAAGAATGGTTGGATACTAAAATAGTAGAATTACAGCAGAATGAACCCTTTTTGAGTAATGAATCAGATGCATTTATTGAGATTGAAAACGATGCACTTCACCGGGCTCAATTTCTATATGAACCTTTCACTGAATCTGCATTGGTAACGGTAACAACTGCGCACTATGAGGAATCTTATTTATGGCAAACCAAAGAACAAAGCAAGCGATTGTTGCATACAAACAAACTGCTTTCGGAATTGCCTTTTCCCAAATTTCAAGAAACGAGTTGGGCATATGACGAAAGTAAACGTGAATGGATTTGCTTGTATTTCAAGAGTAATTGGCAAATCAGAACTTCTGCGATGTTGTTAAAACTCCCTAAAGCGTCTAGATATAAGCTTGTCAAAATCAAAGGTGATACTGCAATTTTACTAAAAGAAATACCCGGGGAAACCTACCTTCAATATTATTCGCTCCAAAAAAAATCTTTACTACACAGTCGACTTTTAAATCCCGAAAGTTATAAAATTGACGAACTTTATATCGAAGCCGATAATCGAGTTTTTGCGATACTTTACAAACGAGAAGGTCACAATTCGATTGCTCATTTCGTCGAATTGAATTGGAGTGATACTTTAAGTAAATATTCATTAACAAATATATACCAAGACTTTAAAGTTAATAATTTTCAGAATGTAATTTTAGAAAACAAGACCAAATTCAGCTTTATAGCCAATTCCGCTACCGAAGATGCGGTATACTACTTCGACAAACAACAATCCGAGAATGTTATTACTAAGACACCCACCAAAGGGCTATCGTATCAACAAATCAAAATTTCCAATACCGGAAAGTTCATTGAATTCTACATCGCAAAAAACAGATGGAATGTTAATGTAATTGATTTAATTACGCCGATTTTCGACAGTGATACTTTTGTAAGGGTTACGTTAAGTTTTGACACTGCCCATTTTGTAGATGCTACTATTTCAACGACAAAAACATATCCGAATAGGTTGAAATTTACCTCGCCTTATCCGCCAAAGTTGCATTCTAAAACCACATTACCCTTAGCAACACACAAAACCAATAAACAATGGTCAAAAGCCGAATTTACTCCTTGGTTTTACCTACATCGCAGTAGTTTTTACATAGGCAATTCTGACTTCAACACCCCGTACGACGGAAGGGTAAGTCCCACGCAGCAATACAATTCGCCATTAACATTTTTTTTCAAAAATACTTTCTTAGAAGTGACCAACAAGCAAAGGTTCGACCTAGAGTTATTCAGCAATTTAAATCGCCGTAGAATTGGATTAAAGCTCGCACACAAACGAATCGGCACAAAAAATCGCACTTATGCCAGTTCGTTTTCATACAGACTCCGCCAATACAGCGAAAACAGCACTACCAATTACAGGAATCGAAGTGTAGAATTTTGCACAACCATAGAGCAACATCAAAAAAAGTGGAACACCTCTATGAGTGGGGAGGTCTTAAACAGTCAAATCATAGCACTAAACAATTCCAAAGAAAAGGTACTTACACCCACTACAACTCGATGGTTGCTTCAATTACCCATACATTTAACAACCTTTGGCAAGGCTTCAAATAAAACCTTTCAAAGCATTGAATATTTATTAGATAACAAATTCACAACTGGCACCATTTATCATCAAAACAAATGGATCCCAACCTTATCATTTGGAGGCACCTATGCCGCGAAAGGCAGACTATATTTATTTCAATGGAAATCCAAAGCAAGCGCAAGATATTCTTTTTCAAAAAGCAACGTTAGTTACATGTTGGGAGGTCAGCAGGGTTGGATTTCCCAGACAGCAAATACAGACGTACAATATAATCGCTTGCGTGACTACCAAAATCAGTTTTGGATGGGAGGACTTCCAATAAGGGGACTTCAAGTTGCAAGCAGAATTGGGAATAGTTTTTTACATATGCAACACGAAATAGGATTGCCTCTACTTCGATTATTTCCAAATTCATTAAAAGAGAGGGTCTTTTGGAAAAGTATGGTTATTTATGGTTTTTTTGATGCAGGACTTGCTTTTTATGGAGACCTCCCCTCCCATTACAGCAACCCTTACAACACTAGAGTCATTGCCACACCCAATTACAATCTAAGCGCCAGCACCCGCCAAAACCCATGGATAAGTGGCACGGGAATTGGAGCTCAAATGAACCTATTGGGGTATCCATTTAGAATCGAGTATGCAGAGGGGCGTCTTGGAACGACAAGAATGGCTCCCAGATTGCTTTTATCGCTTGGGAAGAATTTTTAAAAATCCCTGCTTATTTATCACCGTAAACCGGAGATTTTGCTTTATTTTGCAAGTTGTTAACACCCATGGGAATTTTTAGCTTTTTAACACAAGAATTGGCCATTGATTTAGGGACAGCCAATACCCTCATTATACATAAAGAGAAGGTCGTTGTAGACGAACCTTCCATTATTGCATTAGAAAGAAATACAGGTAACGTTATCGCCATTGGTCGCGAAGCCATGCAGATGTACGGCAAGGAAAATGAAGGCATCCGAACCATTAGGCCTTTAAAAGACGGTGTAATTGCCGACTTCCAAGCGGCGGAACACATGATAAGAGGCATGATTAAAATGATGAATCAACGCCAACAGTGGATAAGTCCACAATTGAAAATGGTAATTTGCATTCCTTCTGGAATTACCGAAGTTGAAAAACGCGCCGTAAAAGACAGCGCTGAACGCTCGGGTGCTAAAGAAGTATATTTGATTCATGAACCTATGGCAGCTGCCGTAGGTATTGGCATTGATGTAACTCAACCTCAGGGAAATATGATAATAGACATTGGCGGTGGAACCACCGAAATTGCCATTATTGCCTTGGGCGGAATTGTTTGTGACGAATCCATACGGGTTGCAGGGGATGAATTCAACCTAGATATCGTAGAATACATGCGCCGAGAGCACAACCTTTTGATAGGAGAACGTACTGCTGAGAAAATCAAAATTTCTATAGGCAGTGCATTACAAGAATTAGAAAATCCGCCTGAGGACTACGCGGTGCACGGTCGTGATTTGATGACAGGAATTCCCAAGAGCATACACGTAGGGTACCATGAAATTGCTCGATGTCTAGACAAAAGCATCATGAAGGTAGAAGAAGCCATTCTTCGCGCCTTGGAACAATCTCCCCCAGAATTAAGTGCCGACATCCTTACCAATGGAATTTGGCTTACCGGAGGCGGTGCACTTTTAAGAGGACTTGACAAACGTATTTCTGCAAAAACAAAACTGCGTGTGAATATTGCCGAAGATCCATTGCGCGCAGTCGTGCGTGGCACAGGTACTGCCCTTAAGAATATTGGCAAATTCAAATTCTTAATGACGGCCTAAACGTAAATTTTCATGTGGGTAATTATTCGATGGATTCGGAACAATGCCTATCCGTTAACCGCTATTTTCTTATTTGCATTTTCATTTAATTTGGTACTTCGCTACCAACTGTATCAGCATTCTTTTTATTTCAATCAAAGTGTTTCTTTTTTTAGAACGATTGATCAATCCCGGACCAATTTGACGGAATACCTCTCATTGAGACAGGAGAACCTCTACCTAAAAGAAGAAAATGCCCAACTAAGACAACGATTAAAAGATAATTATCTTCCCTCATTTTCCCAATTCGATTCTACTTTCACTGATACTTCAAACACATCGGATTATAAACAGATATACAGCTATTTCCCTGCTGAAGTAATTCGCAATTCAACTAACAAAAGAGATAATTTCTTCTTTATAAACCAAGGCACAAATCAAGGAATTGAAGTAGGCATGGCCGTTTTAAGTCCCAAAGGCGTAGCGGGTGTTGTAATAACCACATCCAACAACTTTTCTAGAGTCATGTCGGTGTTGAACTCCAAATTTGAAATCACCCCATTCATACCAGAATTACGATTGCGACAAGGGGTTGTAAAATGGGAAGGGAACGATGCTCGGTATGGTTACTTGAAAGAAGTGAACCGTACTGAAGATGTGAAAAAAGGACAAATATTATTGAGCAGTAATTATTCAAATATATTCCCCCCAGGAATCCCCGTAGCCAAAGTAGTTGAGGCCCAAAAAGCGTTACAGCAACAATATCAGAGGATTAAAATTCAGTATACTACCGATTTTAGTCGTTTACATTATGTTTATTGCGTTAAAAACAATACCTACAAGGAATTGGACAAGTTAAATTCTAATATTGAACCATGATACAAAGCTTGAAAATAATTGGAATTGCTTTGATTGTGGCATTCTTGCAAGTTTTCATCATACAGCAAGTAGACTTGGGTTTTTGGCTCCATCCCATGCCCTATTTGGTTGTTTTTCTAATCATTCCCATCAATTTTGATAAATTCGGATATCTCATTTTGGCATTTTTATTTGGAACCTTAATAGATTTACTATCAGGTTCTTTCGGCACGCATGCCGCCAGTTGCGTTTTGATGATTTTTTTAAAATATCATATCGAAAGAAGGTTTATTGATTTTGAATCTTTACAGCTACAGGGAGAGTCTTATTTAAATATTCACAGTAAAGGCTGGATGACTTTCATTTATTACAGCCTTTCTTTAATCGCCATTCACCATCTCGCCTTTTTTAGTCTTGACTTTTTTAGCGCTGCCTATTTATTTGACATTATCATAAGTACGGTTCTATCATCAATTGGTACCTTGTTGTTAATATTGTTGTACAAGAATGTATTTAACCACTGATGCAAGACTTAAATAAAAATCGATCTAAAGTTTTCATAGGGCTTTTTATCCTTTTTTACCTCGCATACCTCATCCGTGTAGGTAGCTTACAACTGGTGGGAGATAAATACGAGATCAAAGCCATCAACAATGCTTTGAATAAAATCACGCTCTACCCTTCTAGATCGGTTATTTACGATAGAAATAACAATATCATTGCAAAAAACTTCGTTATGTATGATTTATTTGCTTTTCCCAAAGACTTAGATAGCAATAATCGTCAGTTTGTTTGTGAAGTACTTGGCATAGATACCGCGTTTTATGAAAAACTACTTATCGAAACTTGGATTCAGTCACGAAAAAGGAGGAAAAATAATGCCTACGATCGTTCTGCTTTGTTCTACTCAAATTTGTCGGAAAAACAATATACTATTTTACGAGAAAACTTGTATCGGCTTCGTGGATTTTACGTTGAACCTAGAACGGATAGAACCTATAACATTCAAGGTGGAGCGCACGCTTTAGGATATTTAGGCGAGGCGAGTGAATCATTATTAAAGGAAGACTCTTATTATCAGCCGGGTGATTTAGTGGGCATAACAGGAATCGAAAAGTATTACGAAGAAGTATTTAGAGGCGTTAAAGGAGTTAAAACGGTTTGGCAAGACAGAACCTACAAGGAACGAGGGGAAGTTAATAACGAATCGTTTAACATTCCTGCTATTTCAGGCCCTGATGTCATTAGTACGCTTGATGTAAACCTTCAGCGTTATGCTGAGCTCTTATTCCAAGGGAAGCGCGGCAGCATTGTAGCTATTGAACCGAAAACTGGTGAAATATTAGTTTTTGTCAACAAACCCGATTTCGATCCAAATGAATTGGTGGGAAAAGAAAGAAATAAAGCATTCCGAAAAATGTTAATCGATCCTAAAAAACCACTTTACAACAGAGCGGTTAAAGGCGTGTATCCTCCTGGAAGTACGGTAAAAACGGTTTTGGCATTAATTGGATTGCAAGAAGGCATTATAACACCCTCTACAAGAAAAGGCTGTGCTGGCGGATATCACATGGGAAGCATCGTAATCGGATGCCATGGCCACCCAAGTCCATTGGATGTTGTTGGATCCATTCAAATTTCGTGTAATGCTTATTATTGCGATCTTTTCAGGCAAATAATCGATCATCCACAGTATGGAAATGTTCACGAGGGGTATCGGGTATTGGAAAAGCATTGGAGAAGCTTTGGATTAGGGAATCCTACGGGTATTGATTTATTGGGGGAAGCAAAAGGAAATATTCCATCAGTTGAGGGACTCGCAAAAAGACATGGTAAAAAATGGCGTAGCTCACAAGTGGTTTCCCTTGGAATTGGCCAAGGAGAAATATTACTAACGCCACTGCAATTGGCAAATGTTGCGGCTATACTTGCTAATAGAGGCTATTATTATACCCCACACTTGGTGAAATCAATCGAAGGAAATACCGACACTTCATGGTTGCGAAAATTCCGTCAAATACATAGAACTACTATCAATCCTCAACACTTTGAAACGGTTATTGAAGGAATGAGCAAAGTAATGCAACCAGGGGGAACGGGTAATGGCACGGGCATTCCGGGTGTAGATATCTGCGGTAAAACCGGAACGGCTCAAAACCCACACGGAAAAGACCATTCTCTGTTCATTTCATTTGCCCCAAGAAACAATCCTAAAATTGCAGTAGCCGTAATCGTTGAGAATGCCGGATTTGGGTCTACGTATGCGGCTCCGATTAGTAATTTAGTCATTGAAAAGTATTTATATCCAGATACAACCACAAGAGTACCCTATTTGTTAGAGCGAATTAAAAATAGTGTAATAGAGCCTCAATGAAATATCAAGATCAACAAAACAGAGAAGGAAATTTAGATTGGGTTGCGGTTCTATCCTATTCTCTGTTATTACTTATTGGGTGGTTAAATATCTATTCTGTAACAACAGATGTTAATCAGGAGGGCTTCCAACTATCATCTGTGGCCCTAAAGCAATTATTTTGGATTGGCGGCGCGGTTTTAATCATCGTAGTAGTATCATATACCAACGTGGTTTTTATAAATTACTTATCGTATTATGCCTATGGATTCTTTATTTTATTGAATATATCGGTGCTTTTTTTGGGGCGCGAAGTTGCAGGAGCTAAATCATGGTTCGGCTTTGGGGGAATTGGTATACAACCCTCCGAATTTGCAAAACTTGCTACAGCAATGGCATTGGCAAAGTTTTTGGGTGGCTATGGAATGCGTTTCAAAGGACTAAAAAACATGTCTATTTCATTGGGAATCATTACACTTCCCTTAATTGTTGTTCTCGCACAAAATGATACAGGAACCGCATTGGTCTTCTTTTCGTTTTATTTAGTATTGTATAGAGAGGGCATGCCAGGATATATACTAATGAGTGCTATATGGTTTGGTATACTTGCCATTACATCTATTTACTTAAACAGTTACGAGATACCCATTTATTGGCTTTATGGCATTCTAATAAGCATTGCCGCGGTTTTATTTTATTTTTTTAGAAAACACAAACAGATATTATGGGCTATCGGATTGGTGATTGCTATTAGCCTTGCCTTTTCGACCGTAATTGGATGGGCCTATGATAAACTATTTAAAGAATATCAAAAAGATCGAATTGAGATTGTACTAGGACTCAAGGAAGATCCAAGAGGTATGGGTTATAACTTGGATCAATCTAAAATAGCTATTGGTGCCGGACAACTAAACGGAAGGGGATTTTTAAACGGCTCACAAACCAAAATGGGCTTTGTGCCCGAGCAACATACCGATTTTATTTTCTGTACTATCGGCGAGGAATGGGGATTCCTAGGTGTTTTTGTTTTCTTTTCTATATACCTCATCTTCATTGCAAGACTTGTTATCATTGCCGAAAGACAGTCGGATACATATGGTAGAATTCTCGGATATAGTGCCGCAAGTATATTCTTCTTCCACTGGCTCATTAACATAGGTATGACTATAGGGTTGGTACCGGTAATTGGCATACCTCTGCCCTTTATTTCTTTCGGGGGAAGCTCACTTTGGGGCTTTACATTGTTATTATTTGTATTTTTGAGATACGACCAAGCAAGACGCAACTAAAATGGAATCATTTAAACATCCAATTTACCTCACTGGGGCACTATTAATTTCCTCTACTCTATTTACCTTTTGCACGAGTTCCGAAAAGGAAAATTCCGGAGCACTATTTGAAAAAATTGATTCTGATAAATCAGGTATATCATTTGTTAACGTAGTTCCAGAAAGCGATTCTTTAAGTCAATTTACCTACCATTATTTATTTAATGGCGCCGGTGTAGGTATTGGCGATATCAACAACGATGGACTGAATGATGTGTACTTTTCGGGAAATGCAACGAGTTCGAAACTTTTTCTGAATAAAGGAAATTTCGAATTCGAAGACATTACGCAAAAAGCAGGCGTATCAACCCAAAACTGGATGACCGGCGTAAGTATGGTCGACGTGAATAACGACGGCTGGTTGGATATTTATGTTTGTGCCAGTGGGCCTTCAAAGAATAAAGACGATAAACGAAATAAGCTATTCATTAATCAAAAGAATGGCACATTTAAAGAATTGACCAAGGAATGGGGAGTAGACGATGCGGGAAATGCATCTTGTGCGGGCTTTTTTGATTTTGACAACGACGGTGATTTGGATATGTATTTAGGCAACCATGCCTTAGAGTACTTTTCCGACATTAATA